>DATMZP010000333.1:0-24134 GCA_035573595.1 Hyphomicrobiaceae bacterium | reverse complement strand
CTTCGCCATAGTGCACAAGGACGAGGACAGCGCCGTAGGCGTCGTGTTCCCCGACCTGCCGGGCTGTTTCAGCGCGGGCGACACCTACAATAAGGCCATCGCGAACGCGCACGAGGCGTTGCGGCTCTACGCCGAGGCCGAGCGGGTCGCCGGGCGACAACTGCCGAAGCCCAGGACGTTCGATGCTCTCTATCGCGACCCGGAGGTGCGCGTGGAGGCACAGGGCGCTCCCTTCGTGGGCATCCGCCTGGAAGGCGAGGCCAAGAGCAAACGCGGCCCAAGCAAGCCGAAGCTGCAAAAGCGTTCGCGCAAGGTTGGTTGAAGCTCGCTGCGGTCTGTCTACTCCAGTCTTCCCACCGTTGAGTCGGCGGTCGCTCATATCGGGCGAGCCGGTTGGATAGGGAATGGGATAAGCTGCGCGCCCGTTGATACTGGGAGGGACGCGCCCTGGCCGATACACCGCTCCATCAACGCCTCATCGCGGCACCCGTTGTCCACGATGGCGAGCGGGCCGGCCGTGCGCTGGCCGAGCTGGAGCAGCGGTGCGGCGCCGAGCCGGACCTTGCGGAGCTTGGCCGGCTCATCGCCACGCCGGCCGTGCGCAACCTGCTGGCCGGCACCTTCGGCGCGTCGCCCTATCTCACCAGCCTTATCGAGCGCGAGCCGGCGGTCCTGCAGCGCGAGCTGGCGGCCCCGCCCGAGCGGTGCTTTGCGGAGCTAGTGGGGGAGCTGGACGCAGCGGTGGATGCAGTCGAGACTATGCCCGAGGCCATGCGCCTCCTGCGCCGCTTCAAGGCGGAGATCGCGCTCCTGATCGCGCTCAGCGACGTCGGCGGCGTGTGGCCGGTCATGACCGCCGCGCGCCGCCTCTCTGAGGCTGCCGATGCAGCGGTGGCCGCGGCCGTGCGCTTCCTCTTCCGCCAAGCCCAAAAGAAGGGGGACTGGCTGCCGCGGGAGCCGGCGGGCTACATCGTGCTGGCCATGGGCAAGCACGGCGCCTTCGAGCTCAATTATTCCTCCGACATCGACCTCATCGTCTACTACGACCTGGAGCGCGTGCGCGTCCGTCCCGGCCTGGAGGTGCAGCCGTTCCTGGTGCGCCTGACGCGCGACCTGGTGCGCCTCGTCAACGAGCGCACCGAGCACGGCTACGTCTTCCGCACCGACCTGCGCCTGCGCCCCGACCCAGGCTCCACGCCGCTTGCCGTCTCGACCGACGCCGCGCTCAACTATTACGAGTCCGTCGGCCAGAACTGGGAGCGCGCCGCCCTCATCAAGGCGCGCCCCGTCGCCGGCGACATCGCGGCCGGGCAGTGCCTGCTGCAGGATCTCTCGCCCTTCATCTGGCGCAAGTACCTCGACTTTGCGGCCATCGCCGACATCCACGCCATGAAGCGCCAGATCCACGCCGTGCGCGGCTTCGGGCAGATCGCGGTGGCCGGGCACGACATCAAGGTCGGCCGCGGCGGCATCCGCGAGATCGAGTTCTTCGCCCAGACCCAGCAGCTGATCGCCGGCGGCCGGCAGCCGGCGCTGCGCGTGGCCGAGACGCTGGTGGCGCTCGAGCGGCTCACCGATGCCGGCTGGATCAAGCCGGAGGTGCGCGATGACCTGGACGAGGCCTACCGGTTCCTGAGAACCGTCGAGCACCGGCTCCAGATGATCGCCGACGAGCAGACGCAGACCCTGCCGTCGGACCCCGACCGGCTCCTGCGCCTCGCCCGCTTCTGCGGCTTTCCCGATACGGCCGCCTTCGCCGCCTGCCTTACCGCCGAGCTGGAGCGGGTGCAGGCTCACTACGCCCGCCTCTTCGAGCACAGCCCGGCGCTGACCCACGGCGGTGCCAACATGGTGTTCGCCGGCGAGGCCGACGACCCCGGCACCGTCGAGGCGCTCGCCGGCATGGGCTATGCGCGGCCCAGCGACGTGATCGCCGGCGTGCGCGGCTGGCACCACGGCCGCTATCCCGCTGTGCGCGCCCCCCGCGCCCGCGAGTTGCTCACCGAGGTGCAGCCCCTGCTGATCGAGGCGCTGTCGCGCACGGCTGACCCCGACCAGGCCTTCATCGGCTTCGACCGCTTCCTCTCCGAGCTGCCCTCCGGCGTCCAGCTCTTCTCCCTGCTCAAGCAGAACCCCCCGCTGCTCGACCTGATCGCCGCCATCATGGGCAGCGCTCCGCGCCTCGCCCGCATCCTGAGCAAGCGCCGCCGGGTGCTGGATGCGGTGCTGGCGCCCGGTTTCTTCGGCGCCCTGCCGAGCGAGGCCGACCTCGACGCAATCGTCGGCGCCGAGCTCACCGGAGCCACCGACTTCCAGGACGTGCTCGACCGCGCCCGCCGCATCGGCCACGAGCAGGCTTTCCTGATCGGGGTGCGCGTTCTCACCGGCTCCATCAGCGCCGCCCAGGCCGGCGGTGCCTACGCGCTGGTGGCCGAGCGCATGATCGCGGCCATGCAGGCCGCGGTAGAGCGCGAGATGGCGGGGTCGCACGGCCACGTGCCCGGCGGCGCTACGGCCGTGGTCGCAATGGGCAAGCTCGGCGGACGGGAGATGACGGCCGCCTCCGATCTCGATCTGATCGTGGTCTACGATTTCGACCCCGACGCCACCCTGTCGGACGGCCTGAAACCCCTCGCACCCATTCACTACTACACCCGCCTCACGCAGCGCCTGATCAGCGCGCTGGCCTCCCAGACCGCCGAGGGCAACCTCTACGAGGTGGACATGCGGCTGCGGCCCTCAGGCCAGAAGGGCCCCGTGGCCACGCAGCTGTCGGGCTTCACCCACTATCAGCAGCAGGAGGCGTGGACCTGGGAGCACCTCGCCCTGACCCGCGCCCGCGTGGTCAGCGGCCCGCCCGCCCTGCGCGCGGCCGTGGAGCGGGCCGTCCGGGCCGCCCTCACCCGCCGGCGCGATCCGGCCAAGACCGCCAAGGAAGTGCGCGACATGCGCGCCCTGATGGAGAAGGAGAAGGGCACGCGCGACGTCTGGGAGCTAAAGCAGGTGCGCGGCGGTCTGGTCGATCTGGAGTTCATCGCCCAGCATCTGCAACTCGTGCACGCCCATGCCCACCCGGAAGTGCTGGGCACCAACACGGTTGACGCCCTGGTCAACCTGGAGCGCGCCGGTCTGCTGCCGGCCGCGGCGGCTGACGTGCTGCTGCCTGCGGCGCGGCTTTTCGGTAACCTTACCCAGATATTGCGGCTTTGCCTCGATGGCCCGTTCGTCGCCGGTAAGGCCGCGGATGGCCTCAAGGCGCTGCTGGTGCGGGCCGGGGAAGCGCCCGATTTCGCCCGCCTGGAAGCCGATCTGGCCGCCCGGCAGGCCGCAGTGGCAACGCTTTTCAATGAGATCGTGGCGTAGAAGCGCGAACGGGGTCAGACCCCTCGCACCGGCCGTGGCAGAAAAGCTTCGGCGCCAGAGGCGAGGGGTCTGCCCCCGTCATGATGCTGCAACCCCTGCGACGGGAAGGCGACGGCCACACCGTTGAGGGGGGCAGCAGGACCGCGTTTTTTGCCATATGATCGTGCCCGGGTAAGGGGCGAGCTGGTACCGCGGCGAGGCGAGATCGGGTGCTTGCACGAAAGGTTGGGGCCGGGCCGGCCAAACAGGCCGGTCCTGACGAGGCCGAGGACGAGGCTGCACTGGTCGCGCGCGTCGCTGCGGGGGAGGCGCCGGCTTTCCGCGCGCTCGTGGACCGTCACCTGCCCACCGTCCTGGCCATCGCCAGGCGGATGCTGCGGGACGACGCCGAGGCCGAGGATGTGGCGCAGGAGACGCTGCTGAGGCTGTGGCGCAACGCCGCCCGGCTGGAGCTGGGCGAAGGGGGGGTACGTCCGTGGCTGCGGCGGGTCGCGGCCAACCTGTGCATCGATCGGGTGCGCGCGCAGCGCAACACCAGCCTGGGGGACGCGCTGCCCGAGGAGGTAGAGCCGGCGAGCCAGATGACGACGTTGGTGGAGCGGGAGCTGGGAAGGCGGGTGGATGCGGCGCTGAAGGCGCTGCCGGAGAGACAGAGGTTGGCGCTCACGCTCTTCCACTACGAGGGCATGAGCCAGATCGAGGTGGGCGAGGCGATGGGCATATCGGACGAGGCGGTCGAGTCTCTCCTGGCGCGGGCGCGCCGGGCGCTCAAGGCCTTGCTCAAGGACGAATGGCAGGGTCTGCTGCCGCAGGCGGACTGAGCCGATGAACAGGTCGTTGAGCAGCTCTTCAAGACAGGTTCGGGAATGACGAGCATGAGCAACATGGGCATGACGCTGGCCGAACTCGAGCAGCTGCTCGATGTCTACGGCGGCGATCGCGTGCGCTGGCCCGCCGAGGCCCGCACCGGGGCGGCGCAACTGGTCGCCAGGGATGCTGGCGCGCGGCGGCTGCTGGCCGAGGCCGAGGCGCTCGACCGCGTGCTGGAGCGCGCCCCGCTGCCCGCCGTGACGGTCGAGGCCGCGTTGGCCGAGCGCATCGTCGCCGCGGCGCAACGCTCCCCGCGCATCGTGAAGCTGGAGGAGTCGCGGCCTGCTGCCGTCGCCACGGCCGCCGGCTCCACCGCCGTCGAGGTGGCGGCGATGCCGGCGGCCGCGAGGTCCGCTCCCCGGCGGATGGGCCTCCTCCTCAGCCGGCAGGCCCGGGCGGTCGGGTTTCTTGCCGCCTGTCTCGCCATCGGCATCGTGCTCGGCGATTCCGACCTGACGCCGCAGCTGCTGCCGGAGCTTGTCGACATGACCGGGCTGTCGGCCGACAGCAGCGGCCTGGTGCAGGTCGCTCTTTCCGACGAGGTCACGCAGTGACCGCCGTGGTGACGGACATGACGAGCACCCGACCCGCCCGCTGGACGATGCCGGTCCTGGTCGGGTCGCTGGCGCTCAATCTGATCGTGATCGGCGCCATTGCGTCTCTGCTCTGGCGCGGTCACGCTGACTCCACGGCGACGCCGCTGGGCCGGCGCGTGGTGCCGAACATCGTCGGCTATGCCGTCACCCTGCCTCCCGAGCGCGTCAGCGAGCTGGAGCGGCTCACAAAGGACGAATGGCAGCAGGTGCGGCCGCTCCGTCGCGCGCTGTTGGAGGCCCGCGCCGAGGCGACCAGGGCGCTCACCGCCGAGCCGTTCGACAAGCAGCGGTTCCTGGCGGCCCAGGCACGGCTGGTGGCGGTCGACCAGGCCTCGCGCGAGGCCGCCTTCAAGCTCCACACCGCCATCTCCGTCAATCTCACGCCGGACGAGCGGCGCGGCTTCCCGCGCTGGCGCGAATGGCACCGCCTGCCGCAGAACCCGCTGGACGGGCCGGACAAGGCAATCGGCGAGCGCCAGCCCTAGAGCGTGGCGGCCATGTGCCGGGGCTTGCGAGTGCCGGCCCCCGCAGGCAAGACGATGCGCGCCGTCCATCCTTCGGCCGCAAGCCCCGCGCCAAGGCTGAGGGTCCCGCCCTGCATCTCGATCAGGGAGCGCGCCAGGATGACGCGCAGACCGTCGCTGCACGCTGAGTGGCCGGCCCGGCGACTTGCATCCTCGGTCGCCGCGGCGGGCTCCACCGCGATCTCGATATGGCGCTGGCTTCCCCTCGCCGCGATCGCGCCGCCGGGCGCGGTGCGGGCGGCGGCCTCGCCCAGCAGATGCTGCAACGCCTGGCCGGTCGCCTGCCAATCGCAGTTGACCTCCACGCCGAGACACCCTTGCATGTCCAGGCGGACGCCGCGCGCCGGAGCTCCCACCGCCTCCCAGGCCTCCTGCAGCAGCGCCGCGGCCGGCAGCCGGTCGCGCAGCAGCGCGCGCCGGTCGGCGACCAGAGAGGACATCGTTGCCGCGATCGCGATGGCGTCCTCCGAGGCTTTCAGCAGCCGCCCGCCGCTCTCGCTGATGTGGGCGGCGTACTCTTGATAACGGGCATGGCCCAGCGGTCCGTGCAGCTCGCGCAACATCACCTCAGAGAAGCCGATCATGGCATTGAGCGGCGTGCGCAGCTCGTGGTGCATCTGCGCCAGCAGACGGCTCGGCCCTGCAGAGGCGCCGTGGGCTCGCCGATCCTGCCGCGCCGTGGCCCCCGCGGCGCGGGCGCCCAACCGCAGCGCGATGGCCGCGGCGACGGCGCAGATCGCAATCGGGACGAGAAGGCGCAGAGCCGCGGCGCCGCCCGGTCCTGCATCGGCCACCCCCGGCCAGCTCGGGTTGAGCAGCAGCCCAAGAATGAGACCGGCGACTGCACTCAGCGCGAGCAGCTGCAGCGGTGCGGCGCCGTCGGTGACACCCCGCGCCCAGTCGATCCAGCGATCCGATACCGCCGTCCGCCGCCACCACGCGCCGTCTGAGGGCCCGTGCCCCGCGTCCGTCCAGTGTGCGGACAGACCGCCCCCGTGGGTTGACGTGCCCTGCGTCATCCCTTCGCCCCGTCTGGTTTTTAAGATTTGCTGCCCACCGGCGATCCGGGGCTACGCGCACCGCCCGAATCACCATGTCTCATTCTGTATGAAGCGCGAATCGCTTGTCGAGAGGCGATCTCGCCTCCGGGCGAAAATATGACGGGCGTTGTCGGTTCGGACCAGCGCGCACGGAGCTTATCTCCGAACCGGCGCTTGTCTCGGGACGACGTGGCCCATGTCGGGCCCATGTCGCGGGGCCGCAGCGAGAGTGGCGAGCGCAGGCGCCCCGCGCCGGCCGGTCGTCGGCGGGCGGCGTTAACCTCGCCTTGGTCATGCGGCTGTCCGCGCCGGCAGGTCGCGCGCTAGATACCGGGCGAGCACGGGGGCCGATCGCGTTCCCGTGCGCGCGGCCCCTCCAGGTCCAACCCAGGTCCCAAGGCCAGGTCCCAAGGATGGTGTCATGCGGTACGGCGCGACAGACCGCGAGAGCGACAACGTCGAGGATCGCCGCGGACGCGGCGGCGGCTTCTTTCCGCGCGGCGGGGGCGGTGTCGTCATCCCGGTCGGCGGCGGACGCGGCCTCGGGCTCGGCTGGATCCTCCTGATCGGCATCGGCTGCCTGCTGCTGGGCATCAACCCGCTCGCGCTCCTGACCGGCGGTGGCCTGCGGATGCCCGACATGCCACGCCCCAGCGCGCCTCGCAGCGACGCGCCCGACTTGCGAGGCCTGCCCGGCAAGCCCGGCGTCGGCCAATCCAGCGACGCCATGGGCAAATTCGTGCGCCAGGTGCTGGCCGACAACGAGGACGTCTGGACCCGCGTATTCCAGGCTGCCGGCAAGCAGTACCAGAAGCCCACGCTGGTGCTCTTCAGCGGCGCGACCCCGACGGCCTGCGGGCCGGGTCAGTCGGCCATGGGGCCGTTCTACTGCCCGCTCGACCAGAAGGTCTACGTGGACCTGTCGTTCTATGACACCATGAAGCGCCGCTTCGGCGCCTCGGGCGATTTCGCCCAGGCCTACGTGATCGCCCACGAGATCGGCCACCACGTGCAGAACCAGCTCGGCATCGCCGACGCTGTGCAGCAGGCCAAGATGCGCGCCGGCAGCGAGGCGGAGGTCAATGCCCTGCAGGTCCGCATGGAGCTGCAGGCCGACTGCCTCGCCGGCGTCTGGGCCTCCCTCAACGAGCAGGTGAAGTCGCGCCTGGAGCCCGGCGACATCCAGGACGGGCTCAACGCGGCAGCCGCCATCGGCGACGACATGATCCAGCGCCGCACCCAGGGCTACGTGGTGCCCGACGCCTTCACCCACGGCTCCTCGGCGCAGCGCGTGAAGTGGTTCCGGCGCGGCCTGGAGACCGGCCAGGTGCGCGCCTGCGACACCTTCAGCACCCCGAACGTGTAGGAGCCGGCGAAGACCTGCGGCTTCGGCAAGGCCCGGACCGATTGATCGGGACCCGTCGGTTGTGGCACGGAGGAGGAGTGCGACCTCTGACGAAGTCGGGCAGATCATTGAGGTACTTCGGACCCGGGTCTGACCCGGAGCCGGCCTCTGAGCGCTCAAATCTGTCGGCGGCGCTGGAGCAAGATCGGGATGTTGAACATGGCCGGTACGAAGACCACCATTGCAAGACCTGCAACCGGTGAGACCGGTGCTACAATCACCGCCGCGGCATAGATCAATGTCCCGATGAAGCTCCGCACCAGCGTGGCACGACGGAACTGAATGTGCTCTCGGTCGTGCTCTGGTATTCGACCGAGACTATACCGGAGCAGACCGAAGACGGCCGAGCTCAAGGTCATGATGAGGGCGTAGAATGAGACAGCGCGCGCCGACTCGGGATGCTCTCCGAGGAAGGCGGTCGCCAACGGGATAAGCGATATGAAGAACAAGAGCAGCAGGTTCATCCACATCAAGGGAAACGTGGCGCGGCGTACGACAGCAAGCAGCTGGTGATGATTGACCCACAGGGCGCCGACGATGAGGAAGCTCAGCGCGTAGATCGCGAGCTTCGGCGCCAGCGGCGCCAGGAAACTGGGCCACACATCACCTTTGGCCGCGCCCTCCGGCAGCTTCAACTCAAGCACCATAATGGTGATGACGATGGCGATGACGCCGTCACTGAACGCTGCAATACGCTCAGTACCAGGATTTATGGTGACTCGGTCGCTGCCGTGCTGCGTCTCCATTGCTGTTCCCCTCCAATATTCCAATGATTGCATTGCGCGTTAAGAGCAGATTTAGCGGATTTGTCGGTGAGCCGCGAGGATGACGCCCAATTCCGCGGCGTGACCCTCTTGCTGCAGGTGCTCACGGCAGAAAGTGGCACTCACTCCCCGTGCAGGGCGAGTCATGATGGTCCGCTATCGAGGGTGGATTGACCCAGGCGTTGGCAAGCGCGGGACAGGGCTCGTATTTGAGTTCACGTCCTAGATCCCGTACATGCCCATCGGCAGGCCGAAGTGCACGCGGGCGGCGCCCATGGCGAAGGTGGCGGATTGGGCGGAGCTGTGGCTGCGGTACATGGCGCAGTCGCGCCAGTAGCGCTCGATGCGCTGGCCCTTCTTGGCCGCCGCCGAGCTGGCGGCGCGAAAGATGAGGTCCACGGCGTCGCACGCCATGCTGCCCGCGTTGATGAGCATGCCCCACAGCCGCAGGCTGTCCTCGGCCGAGAACGGCGTGCCGTCGGCGGCCCAGCGCCGGCAGTAGTCCATGTACATCTCGCAGGCCTTGATGAGTACCGCCTCGGCGGTATCGGCGAGCAGCAGCGCCTGGCCGAAGGGGCGCTGGATGTTGGCGTCCTGATACCAGGGCGTAATGGGCGGGAAGCGCGTCATGCGCGCGCGGGCTATGGCCTCCAGCTCGTCGAGGGCGGCCCTGGCGGCGCCCACCACGGTGGCGACCAGCGAGGCGTGATAGGGCCCCATCATGCGGCCGAGGTACATGGGGTTGCCGTGCAGGCGCGTGCCGTGGGTGCCGTCCGGCACGTCGTCGGCCGACCACAGGCCCCGCCCCATCGTCACCACCCAGTGCGCCGGCACGAACGCTCCGGCGATCTTGACGCTGTTGGAGCCGCTGGCACGCATGCCGAGGGTGGCATCGCCACCCCAGTCGCCGAGGATCTCGCAGCTGCTGCGCGGCACGATGAACACGATCTGCTCGCTCGTTCCCTCCACCATGACGTTGCCGATGAAGTGGGTGGAGTAGGGCACGCCGGAGGCGTAGCTCCAGACGCCCTCGACGTGATAGCCGCCGCTAACGCGCCGGCATTTGCCGGCGGGACCCTGCGCCCGGTGCGGGGCGATGAAGTGCCCCTCGGGGCCGAACAGCTCCATCTGCGCCTGCTCCGGCCAGTGCGATGCGACCTGCGCGCCGTGCGTGGCACCGAGGATCACGCACCAGCCGACCCCGGGGTCGCCGCGCGAGATTTCGATCATGGCCTTGTAGAAGGTCGGGTAGTCGAGCTCGTAGCCACCGAAGCGCTTGGGCTGCAGGGTACGGTAGAAGCCGGCCTTGACGAAAGCCTCCTGCAGCTCGGGCGAGTGACACCCGCGCGCCTCCGAGGCGTCCTGCTCCGCGCGGATGCGCTCGCGCAGGGCGACGGCGCGGGCGATCAGCTCCTTCGGCGCCAGGTCGGGCTCGGGCGCGGGGATGGCCCGCACCGGCTTGGCCGGGGGCCGGGCACGCCGCGTCGCATCGCTGCTCATTTCGCGACCTGGTCGAGCATGCTGGCCAGCGCCTCGGGCGCCGTCACGTTGGGGCTGTGGCTGGCGTCGATCTCGAAGAGCTGCCAGCCGGCGCCTGAGCGGAACCGGCGGGCGAACTGGCCGAAGGTGTCGTCGGGCGCGATGCGCGCGCAGTAGATGTAGGTGCGCGGCGGCGGAGTATCGGCATTCTTGAGGGCGATCGGCTGCGTGAAGCAGGCGATCGGCTGCCAGCGCCGCCGCGGCGTAATCCAGGCCATGTCCTCCGGCGAGGTGTCGGGTGGCGAGGGGTTGGGGGGCAGCAGCCAGCCGTCGCCCTGGGTGACGCTGGCGTCGCGACGACCGGCGCGCGCCTGCGCGGGAAGCAGGTCGAACAGGCTCTGCCCGTTCTCGGGCACGAAGGCGTCCAGGTAGACCAGCTTGGCGATCCGGTTGCGCGCCCGGTCGGCAACGCCGGTGGCGACCATGCCGCCATAGCTGTGGCCCACCAGCACGATGTCGGTGAGGTCCTCGCACTCGATCACGCCGAGGACATCGGCGATGTGGGTGTCGAGGGAGATGGAGCGGCTGGAAAGGTGGGCGCGCTCGCCGAGGCCGGTATAGGTGGGCGTGAAGATCTCGTGTCCCGCGGCCCGCAGCAGGGGCCGCACCTTCTTCCACGCCCAGCCGGCCGACCAGGCCCCGTGGCAGATCAGGAACGTCGCCATCTTGGGTATTTGTCCTCCCCGTTTCCAGCCCAAGGGGAACCTAGACTAAGGTGAGGGGCAGCCGCAAGCACCGACGTCGGAGCGTATCGCTGCCTCACCACGCCGCTGCAATGAAGCGCGTGGCGAGGTCGGCGTTGCGCGGGGAGAGGGAGACCGTACGGAGGTCTCACCACTTCCCCGTGTTCGGCATCGACGCCCACGGCTCGGCCTTGGGCTTGGCCTCGCCCTTCTGCAGCAGCTCGATGGAGATGTTGTCGGGCGAGCGGACGAACGCCATGCGGCCGTCGCGCGGCGGGCGGTTGATGGTGACGCCCGCCTTCGCCAGGCTGTCGCAGGTGGCGTAGATGTCGTCCACCTCGAACGCCAGATGCCCGAAGTTGCGGCCCTCGCCGTAGGCCTCCGGGTCCCAGTTATAGGTCAGCTCCAGCAGCGGCGCTTTCTCGGCGCTGGCCCGGCCCGTATCCTCCGGCGCCGCCAGGAAGATCAGGGTGTAGCGGCCGGCCTCGCTGTCCGTGCGACGGACCTCGCGCATGCCGAGCTTGCTGCAGTAGAAGTCGAGGCTCTTGTCGACGTCGCTGACGCGAACCATGGTGTGGAGATAGCGCACACGTGCCTCCTTTTGGACGTATTTCGTGGATCTATGTCGGACGCAGGGGGTTCGACAGACGCAACCTCGCTGCGGCTCACCCCCCGATCATAGCCGGGCGCCGCGCCTGAACAACCTGCGGATAACTCCTT
This sequence comes from Hyphomicrobiaceae bacterium, assembly GCA_035573595.1. Classification (GTDB taxonomy): domain Bacteria; phylum Pseudomonadota; class Alphaproteobacteria; order Rhizobiales; family Hyphomicrobiaceae; genus AWTP1-13. The sequence goes on along the minus strand of DATMZP010000333.1, from coordinate 12,630 downwards.
GCACAGGATGCGAGGATGGCGCCGTAAGCGTTGCTGCCGCAATGCGAATCGACCTCGCCGCCGCGTCTGTGAATAAAATCGCGCGAATTCTGCGAGCCGCCGAATCGATAAATTCGAATCAGGGCCTGTTGATAACTCACCGGAGTTATCAACAGGTGCCCAACAGACATTGTTGTGCGCGCAACGGGATACCCCCCGTGATACTGAAATGATACACGATGCCAGCTCTTGCAGGATGGATATGCATAGACATAACACAATGAAAAATATGGATAAAAAATCCGTCTCGTCCGCGTCTTAAACTTGCTCCTGATACAATTCGGTGCAAATCGGCCCACAGGCAGGTATCTCCCGGGGCAATAAATGCTGGACATTGGCGCCACAGGAGAGGCAGTTTCGCCTCATCAATGCGTCGCGGCCGATGAGGGCAGAATTCGGACCGCGCCGCCAAGTAAGCGGGGTAAGCTTATGGGTGACGACAGGTTGCCCCCTCAGCTGGGGGCAGAGCAGACTGGCGTAGGTCCAGGTTTGGACCCGGCGGGAGGGCTCGAGGTCTTCGAGATCGCCGGGACCATCAAGTGGTTCGACATCTCCAAGGGCTACGGTTTCATCGTTCCTGACAACGGGCTGGCAGACGTGCTGCTGCATGTCACCTGCCTCCGGGCAGGCGGTTATCAGACGGCCTACGAGGGCGCGCGCGTCCACTGTCAGGTGCTGAACCGGCCGAGGGGCATGCAGGCCTTCCGCGTGCTCAGCATGGACGAGAGCACGGCCATTCATCCCTCCCAGCTGCCGCAGCGCACGCACGTCATCGTGCAGGCGGAGAGCGATTGGGAACGGGCCATGGTGAAATGGTTCAACCGTGTGCGGGGCTTCGGCTTCCTGACGCGCGGGGAGGGCACACCCGACATCTTCGTCCACATGGAGACGCTGCGCCGCTTCGGCTTCACGGAGCTGCGGCCCCAGCAGACGGTGCAGGTGCGCTGGGGCATGGGCGTAAAGGGCTGCATGGCGGCCGAGCTCAGGCCCGACGGCGTGCCGCCCACCTTCCCGCCGGCGCACTGAGCGGTCGCAAGGCCCAGGGCCGGCGGCCGCCGGCCCGACCCCTTCCCTTTGTAAGAGCCTCTGATCGAGGGCTGGTTGCCTCGCATCCGGCCCTTGAGCTTGTTAGCTCGCCCGTCCAACGGCTGCACCGACCTCTCCGCTCGGATTCCGGATCAAGCGAGGCGCTACGCGGGTGCGTATAGCGCGGTGAAGTCGAAGTAGGCGTGCGCGGCGATCACGGGCCACAGCTGTTTGCGCAGTACGTACCAGTAGGCGAACACCAGGCCGACGGGAACGATTGGGAGTGCCGCGATCGGGCCCTGGTAGAGATGGTAGGTCAGGCGGATCGCCGTGCTGACATGGATGGCGGTCCAGGCGCCGTACCTCGGCGCCAGTCGGCTGACGAGGTAGCTGCAGACAAACAGCTCCTCGAAAATCGGGTTCACCACCGAGACGGCCAGGATCGCCCCAAGCCCGATGCCGGGCGCTACGAACGGGGCTGCAGTGGCGGCCATCGATTCCGGCACCACCTGGGCCAGCACCGCATAGATGAGCGCCACGGGGACCATGGCGCAGAGGATCAGCGCTACAGTCCACAGGGCCTGGTGGCCAATCGCCAGGGCGAGGCTCCGCTTGACGGGTCTTTCGGTCCAGACGACTCCCAGGAGCCGCAAGGTCCAGCCGCGTCGCCACAGGAACCAGCCAAGGACGACGAGACTGGCGATCTCCTGCAGAACGAGCTCGCCCAGGTCTCGCTCGGTGAAGGACGGAAACTGATAGGACGGCGCCAGTGTATCGCCGAAGGCCCAGAGCGAGCCGACGATGAACCAGCCGAATGCCACGCACACGACGATGGCGATCTCGGCTCCGGCCGAGAGCGACCTGATCCACGCGTCGAGCCAGTGCATGCTCCCCCCTGATCGGCGCAGCAACACATGCACCTTCTGTATATTGCTTTCCCGGCCAGAGGCCGGGATGAGGCCCGGAGCCGCGATGCTTTGTGGGTTTGCCCCATAGTCGCAGTCGGCTAAGGCCATTCGGGAGCTCTCCCTCGGGAGCCCCGTCAGTTCGCTCCCTCCAGCAGGCGTCTCGCGATCACCTGCGCCTGGATCTCCGCAGCGCCTTCGAAGATGTTCAGAATGCGGGCGTCGCACAACACGCGGCTTACCGGATACTCCAGAGCGAAGCCGTTGCCGCCGTGGATCTGCACGGCGTTGTCGGCGGCGGCCCAGGCGACGCGAGCGGCATAGAGTTTCGCCATGCCGGCCTCGAGGTCGCAGCGGCGGCCGGAGTCCTTTTCGCGCGCGGCGTGATAGGTGAGCTGGCGGGCGACCATCGTCTCGACCGCCATCATGACGATCTTGTTGGCCACGCGCGGGAAGGCATAGATGGCCTTGCCAAACTGGGTGCGCTCCAGCGCGTACTTGAGCGCCAGGTCCATCGCCGACTGGGCCACGCCGATGGCGCGCGCCGCCGTCTGGATGCGCGCCGCCTCGAAGGTGGTCATCAGCTGCTTGAAGCCCTGCCCCTCGACGCCACCCAGGAGCTGCGCGGCCGGCACCTCGAAGCCGTCGAAGGAGATGTCGTACTCCTTCATGCCCCGGTAGCCGAGCACCTCGATCTCGCTGCCCGACATGCCGGCGGCCGGAAACGGCTCCGCGTCGGTGCCGCGCGGCTTCTCGGCGAGTAGCATGGAGAGGCCCCTGTAGCCGGGCTCACCGGGGTTGGTGCGCACCAGCAAGGTCATGAGGTCGGCACGGACCGGGTGCGTGATCCAGGTCTTCTGGCCGGTCACCTTGTAGACATCGCCCTCGCGCTCCGCGCGGGTCTTGAGCGAGGCAAGGTCGGAGCCGGTATTGGGCTCGGTGAAGACGGCCGTCGGCAGCAGCTCGCCCGAGGCGATTCTGGGCAGGTATTTCTGCTTCTGCTCGTCGGTGCCGGCGCCGAGTATCAGCTCGGCGGCGATCTCCGAGCGGGTGCCGAGCGAGCCCACGCCGATATAGCCGCGCGACAGCTCCTCCGACACCACGCACATGGCTTCCTTGCCGAGGCCGAGGCCGCCGTAGGCCTCGGGGAGGGTGAGGGCGAACACACCAAGCTCGCCGAGCTTGGCGAGGGTCTCGGCCGGGATGTAGCTGTTGGAGAGGTGCCACGCGTGGGCGTGCGGCTCCACCTCGCCTCGCGCGAAGCGTCGCATCTCGTGACGCATGGCGCCGAGGGTCTCGTCGAGGCCGGTGTCGCCGAAGGTGGTGGCCTCGGGTTGGGCCGCGATCAGGCGTGCCAGCTCGGTCCTGCCGGTTTCCGCGCAGCCCTCCGCCACCAGGTCCGCGACCGCATCCTCGAAGCGGCGCACCTCGGCGCGGGGGACGCCCAGCGCCGCGGGACGAACCGTCTCGGCCTGGCTCATGGGGATGCCGCCGCCAATCTGGGCGAGGTACTCGCCGAAGGCGGCGGCCAGCAGCAGCTCCTCGGTGCGGCCGAAGCGGCCGGTCGCCTCAAGGCGCGTCGCCCACCCCAGCATCTGCCGCAGCGCCTCGATGTAGGTGGCGAGCCACGCGAGGCCGTGCCCCGCCGCCTGCTCGGCGTCGAGGCCGCCGGCGGCCTCGACGCGGGCGCGGACCGCAGCCCTGGCATGATGCAGGAGGCGCTCCGCAGCGGCTACCGCATCGCCACAACGGGCAGGGAGGCCGGCCACGCCCGAGCCCGCAGGAGCCTTCGGCGTGGGCTGGGACAGTTCGGACATGGAATACCGTGCTCCTTGCACCGCCTGAGGGGTCGGTCGGGACAGCCCTGCGCAGCGCCATATTGCATTGCAACAATAGCGCCCGCCCACACGCTGGCAATGCGTATCACCGCCGCCGCAGAACGATGACGACCTCGGCTTCCGTGCCGGGATCTGGCTCCGGCTCTGGCACCCGGGGCGGCGCCGCCGAGACCGTCGGCTGTCTCGGCGTGGATGCCCCGCCGCCTATTCCTGCCGCAGGCGCCCGCCGCGCCGGCTCGCGGATCACGAACGAGACTGTCGCCTCCTCCGGCTCCGGCGGGGCGCGAACGGTTTCCGCGAGCGGCGCGCTGCCCGGCCGCTCTGGATCGGATCGTGCCGCTGGGGCCACCTCTATCCACGGCGTCCCGGCCGCCGCGGGCCCCGTCTCGGCACTCTCCAGCAGCACGGGATCGTTGCGGATGTGGTCCAGGACATCGCGCAACGAAACTCTGCGGCGTCCGGCGGGCGCCTCGGCCTGCGACCGTGCCTGAGCCTGAGCCTGGCGCCGCAGGTGCTCGATGGCCTCATTCAATTGCGCCCAGCAGCGGTAGACAGGATTGCCCGCCAGCGCCGTCTCGTAGCCCGCCCAGTCCGCGTCGCCGGCCGCCCCTCGCGGCGCCTGCCACGGCGCGTCTACCGAGAGGGCGATCTCCAATTCGGTCCTGGCCCGCTCCAGTGCGGCGATCCAACTCGCTGTCTCGGTGTCGCTCACTGGGGTGCCGTCCTGGGTCCATCGCAGTCCTGTGCCTCCGGGCCGGAGCGCGAAGGCTTAAGAACGCGACGCAGCACAGCATAGCAGCATTCGTCGGCGCCCGCGCGTGGCCCGGCACGCCGACGGGCCGCCTCGGCCCGCCTCGACGGTGCCCGCCGTTCTCACTGGACTGGCACGGGCGGGCGACGCGGAGGCAACGGGTCTTCCTCTCCCGCGCTCGACTCGGCCATCCGCAGGCGCACAGCTGCCGCCACGATCCGGAGGGGGAGCGTGGGGAGGGAATTTGCGGTCAGCCGTGTCGCTCGCCCCAGGCGTAAAGGGCCTTGAGGACGGGTGCCAGCGCCTTGCCCTTCTCGGTGAGCAGATATTCGTAGCGCGGGGGGTGCCGCTCGTAGAGGCGGGTTGAGACCACGCCTTGCGCCTCCAGCCGCTTGAGGCGGGCCGACAGCGTGTTCGGCGCCACGCCGGGCAGGCGCTGCCCGATCTCCTGGAAGCGCAGCGGGCCGTGCCGGAAGAGATCGCGCAGGATCAGCAGCGACCACTTCTCGCCAACCACATCCAACGCCCGTGCCACCGGGCAGCTCTGTCCATAGCCGTCCGCCATAATCGTGACCCTAGCGCCTCTACTATCGATTGGCAAGTGGCTATAAATTGACAAGTAACTATCGATCGAATACCAACACCCAGGGTGCGGTGCGTCAGAGACAGGAGGTGCATCATGACACGACGACCGGGCTGGGTTCCCGCTCTGCTCCAGGTTGCCGGCACCGTCGGCGTTGCCGCCAAGCGGCTCGGCATGAGCCTCGCGCCGTGGTCTGCGAGGGCGTGGGCGCGGATTTTGCGGGTGGCAACCGTCGTCGTGACCGGATCGCTCGCGGTCGTCCTAGCGCTGTCGCTGGTGGGCGTCAACGGCAGCGCCGGGCCCTGGTCCCCTACGCTTCGGAGCGCGATCCTCGCCTCGATCGGGATCGCCGCCGCGCTCATCGGCGGGGCGCGGCGCTCCGCTGCGGAGGGGCAGTGATGGCATCGGACCGCAGGCTGGCGGAGCCGACCGTATCGCGCAGCGCGAACTCCCTGCTGCAGGCGCCCATCCTGCCCACATTGCTGCGCCTCACCGCGCCGAACCTGGCCGCCATGCTGGTGATCGCGCTGGTGGCAGTCTGCGAGACCGCCTACGTCGGCATCCTTGGCACCACGCCGCTGGCGGCCATCGCCCTGGTGTTCCCCATGGTCATGCTGATGCAGATGCTCTCCGCCGGCGCCATGGGCGGCGGCGTCTCCTCGGCGATCAGCCGCGCGCTGGGCGCCGGCGACGTCAATCGCGCCAATGCGCTGGCGTTCCACGCGGCGGTGATCGGAGCAACCGCCGGCCTCTTCTTCAGCGCCATCTTCCTGATCTTCTGCGTGCCGATCTTCCGTGCTCTCGGCGGATCCGGCGCGGTGCTCGGCGAGGCGCTGGCCTACGCCGATATCGCGCTCACTGCGGCCGTCCTCACATGGCTCCTCAATACCTTCGCCTCCATCGTGCGCGGCACCGGCAACATGCGCGTGCCCTCCCTTACCCTGCTCGCGGCCTCGGGCCTGCAGATCGTGCTCGGCGGCGCCCTCGGGCTCGGCATTGGCCCGATCCCGCGCTTCGGCCTCGCCGGCGTCGCGTCGGGTCTCGTCATCGCCTATACCTCGGCTGCCCTGTACCTGCTCTGGTTCCTCGGCACGGGACGCGGGCGCCTCACGCTGAGGCTCAATGCTGCCGCGCTCAACCGCGAGATGTTCCTCGATATCCTCAAGGTCGGCGCCGTGTCCGCCCTGAGCCCGTTCCAGGTGGTGCTCACCGTGCTGATCCTGACCCGCCTGGTGGCCGCCTTCGGCACCGAGGCGCTGGCCGGCTACGGCATCGGCGCGCGCCTGGAGTTCCTGCTCGTCCCCATCGTGTTCGCCATCGGCGTCGCCTCGGTGCCCATGGTCGGCATGGCCATGGGCGCGCGGCAGGTCGAGCGCGCCCGGCAGGTGGCATGGACCGCCGCCGGCGTGTCGATGACCGTGCTGGGCGCCATCGGGCTCACTGTGACGCTGGCTCCCGACCTCTGGTCCGGGCTGTTCACGGGCGATGCCGCGGTGCGCGCGGCCGCCAACCTCTACCTGCGCTGGGCCGGCTGGGGGTTCGCCTTCGTCGGGCTGGGGCTGAGCCTCTATTTCGCGTCGCAGGGCTCCGGCAGGGTCCTGCCTCCCGTTCTGGCCGGCACGGTCCGCCTCCTGGTGGTGGTGCTCGGCGGCCTGTGGCTGGCTGCGAACGACGCCCCGGTCTGGGCCCTGTTCGCCGTGGTGGGCACAACCATGACCGCCTTCGGCCTCTCCGTTGCCGCGGCCGTTTATCTGACGCCCTGGGGCAGCAACGACGGCCGCTGAGCGACGGCCGAGCACGGCCTCGGCACCGGGATTTTCAAACTCTTCCAGAACGTCGCGGTGGCGGTATCGCTTACTATAAATGTGCCAGGCTGGCGGCAATCGTTCTCTTTCATCGAACGATTTGAGATGTATTATGCGTTGGATCGCATGATTGCGGGATGCTGCCATGGCAGCCGGGACCTTGGGAGGCTCGGCAATGACGCCGTGGACGCACGCGCGGACTGACTATTCGGCAGAGACGAGACGGCGCGATGCCGGGACGGCATATCTTCCGCAGGTCGCAGCCTGGCTGCAGCCGCTCCTGCCCGGCGTGCTGCTGGCGGGAGCCATCGTGGCGGCGGCGTTCGCTGCGCGCCGGCTGCCCGGCATGGGGGTGCTGAGCCCCATGATCCTCTCCATCGTCCTCGGGATTGCCTTCCACAACGGCTTCGGGACGCCGGCGAGCGCCAGGGCGGGCGTGGCCTTCTCGGCCCGCAAGCTCTTGCGGCTGGGCATCGTTCTGCTGGGGCTGCAGCTCACCGCCGCGCAGGTGCTGGAGGTGGGGGCGGCGGGTCTCGCCATTCTCGCCCTGTGTGTCGTCTCCACCTTCGCCGCCACGGTCTGGCTGGGGCGCCTTCTGGGCGTGGAGCCGAGGCTGGCCGAGCTGATCGCCGGGGGCACATCCATCTGCGGGGCCTCGGCGATCGTCGCCACCAACACGGTGACGGAGGCGCCGGAGGAGGATGTGGCCTATGCGCTGGCCTCGATCACCCTGTTCGGCTCCATCGCCATGTTCGTCTATCCGCTGCTGGCGGGCGTGCTGGGCCTTTCCCCGGCGAGCTACGGCCTGTGGGCCGGCGCCTCGATTCACGAGATCGCCCAGGTGGTCGGCGCCACCTTCCAGGCCGGCCAGCAGGCCGGCGAGGCGGGCACTATCGCCAAGCTGTCGCGCGTCATGATGCTGGCGCCCATGGTGATGGCGCTGGGGCTTGTCGCCGCGCGCCGATGCAGCCCCGGTGCCGGCCGGGCCAAGGCACCGGTACCGTGGTTTGTGCTGGGCTTCGTGGGCGTCGTGATCCTCAACAGCATCGTGCCGCTGCCGGCGGAGGCGAGGGCCGCAGCCGGGGTGGCCACCACGCTGCTGCTGTCGATGGCGCTGGCGGCGCTGGGGCTGGAGGCGAGCATCGCCAAGCTGCGGGCGAAGGGGGCGAGGCCCCTTGTCCTCGGCGGGCTGGCGTCGCTGTTCATCGCCGGCTTCAGCCTGGTGCTGGTGAAGGCGTTCGCGACATGATCGGCGCGACTTGGCCCGCAACATCGCCCCCGCCGGATGACCCCCTCAGCCGATGACCCTTGAGCAGCTGCGCATCTTCGTGGCGGTGGCCGAGCGCGAGCACGTCACGCGGGCCGCCCGCGCGCTCAACATGACGCAGTCGGCCACCAGCGCCGCCATCACGGCGCTGGAGAGCCGATATGCCACCCGGCTGTTCGACCGCATCGGCCGCCGCATCGCCCTCACCGAGGCCGGCCGGCTGTTCCTGGTGGAGGCCCGCGCGGTGCTGGCCCGCGCCGCCGCTGCCGAGCGGGTGCTGGCCGATCTCGCGGACCTCAAGCGCGGCTCGCTGTTGATTGCCGCGAGCCAGACGGTGGCGAGCTACTGGCTGCCCCAGGTGGTCGAACGCTACCGCAAGCGCTATCCCGGCATCGCCATCGCCCAGAGCATCGGCAACACGGAGTACGTCGCCGGCCGGGTGCGCGACGGCCTGGCCGACCTGGGGTTCGCGGAAGGCGAGCCGATCGACGACCCCGCGCTCATCGTTACGCCCGTGGCCGAGGACGAGCTGGTGCTGGTGGTGCCCAAGCGTCATCCCTGGGCGCGCCGGCCCCCGCGCTCACCTGAGGAGATCGCCGCCGGCCCCTGGGTGCTGCGCGAGCCCGGCTCCGGCACCCGCGCTATCTTCGAGGCCGCCCTGCCGAGGCTGGGCCTGGCGCCGGGGCAGCTGGAGGTGGCCCTGGAGGTGCCCTCCAACGAGGCGGTGCGCGCCGCCGTGGAGGCCGGCACCGGCGTCACGGCCATCTCGCGGCTGGTGGTGGCCAACGCGCTGAAGGCGGGCACGCTGGCCGCCGTTAAGTTGGAGCTGCCGCGCCGGCATTTCTTCGTGCTGCGGCACCGGGAGCGGTACGCGACCAAGGCGGCGCAGGCGTTTGTGGAGCTGGTAGGGGGTGGGGGATAGGGTCGCAAAGGGGGCAGCTCCCGCGAGTCTGACCCCCGGTCCGACTCAGGCGACAGCGATGGCGCTCCGCCCCGGTCGAGACCGGCGTGCCGCCGTGCTCGTGGCCCCCGCCAGCGGGGAGAGGAAGGCCGCGCGGCGGCGCCTCAGTAGAACAGGCTCGACACGCTCTCCTCCCGAGCCGTTCGCGCGATGGCCTCCGCCAGCAGCGGCGCAATCGAGAGGACGCGGATGTTGTGGGCGGACGTGGCAGCGTCGGTGGGCTGAATCGAGTCCGTGATGATGAGCGTCTTGATGTTGGAGGCGGAGATCTTGGCCACTGCCCCGCCCGTCAGCACGCCGTGGGTGATGTAGGCGACCACCTCGGTGGCGCCCTTCTCCAGGAGCGCGTTGGCGGCGTTGACCAGGGTGCCGCCTGAATCGACGATGTCGTCAATCAGCACGCAGCGCTTGCCGTCCACGTCGCCGATCACGTTCATGACCTCCGACTCGCCGGGGCGCTCGCGGCGCTTGTCGCAGATGGCAATGGGCACGCCGATACGCTTGGCAAGCGCGCGGGCGCGCACCACGCCGCCGACATCCGGCGAGACCACGACCAGGTTGTCGGTGCCGTAGCGCTCCTGGATGTCGCGCACCATGGTGGGGGCGGCGAACAGGTTGTCGGTGGGGATGTCGAAGAAGCCCTGGATCTGACCGGCGTGCAGATCCACGGTCATCACCCGGTCGACGCCGGCGCGCTCGATCAGGTTGGCCACCAGCTTGGCGGAGATGGGGGTGCGGGGGCCGGGTCGGCGATCCTGGCGGGCGTAGCCGAAGTAGGGCATCACCGCGGTGATGCGCCGGGCCATGGAGCGCTTCAGCGCATCCACCAGGATCAAGAGCTCCATGAGGTTGTCGTTGGCGGGGAACGAGGTGGACTGCAGGACGTAGACGTCCTCGCCGCGCATGTTCTCCTGCACCTCGACGAACACCTCCATGTCGGCGAAGCGGCGCACGACGCTCCTGGTGAGCGGGAGATTGAGGATGCCCGAGATCGCCTCCGCCAGGGGGCGGTTGCTGTTGCCGGCAACGAGCTTCATGCGCGTCGCTCCCCGATTGCGGCTCGACTCTCGGGTGTCGAAGGGCATCTCGGCAGACGATTCCGTTCGCATCCGGGCGGCGTTCTAGCAAGCGCCGCCGCGCCTTGCAAACGGAGCCGATGCAACGCTCCCGTCGTGGCCTTGCAGCTGCAGCCCGCAAGGCGGGCTGCAGCCGGAACGACGGCAGGCTCAGTTGACCGCGCTGGGAGCGGGCAGGAGCTTCAGGATGCCCTGGACCGCGGCGTTGGCGGCCTGGTCGGCGACGCGGCCCCAGGCGCCGTCGAGGGAGCCCTCGGGGATGTCGTTCTTCTGCGAGACGGTGCCGAGCTTCTTGCCGTGGGGATCGCGCACCACCCACTCGATCTGGATCGCCTGCTTGCCGTCGCGGCCAGCGCCCAGGATGACATTTCCTTCCACGCGATAGGTGGCAGGGGTGGCCCGCTCGGTCAGCGAGACGCCCTTGGTCTGCAGCTCGCGCTGGATGGCGGCTGTCAGGGACGTGCTGCCGTCGCCGGGAGCGCCCTTGACGGAGGGGACGACGGCCGTCAGGGCGCCGTCTCTGGCGATGCTGCCGGTGGTGGTCTGCGTGGAGGCGAGTGCAGGACCCTTCTTGCCGGCGGGGCGCGCAGCAGCTTCTGCCGTCTTGGCCGCGCTCGCCGGACCAGCGTCGGCCACGGCGGCGGATGAGGAGCCGGCGCTGGGCAGCCACGTGACGAACGATCCGGTGGCCTTGGCGGCGATGGCCTCGGCGACGGCGGGGGTGATGGCGGCCCACGGGTCCTGCGACGGGCTGGCAGGCACGATCTCCTCGCCGGCGAAGCGGTTCACGCGCTTGCCCGAGGGCTCCGACACGTCGAGCACATAGGAGACCTTGGTGCCGTTCTTCTCCTTGGCTGCGAGGATGTAGGGGCGCAGGTTGAAATCGGCGCGGTCGTCCTTGGCGGCGACGCTGACGCGCTGGCGCTCGAGGGCCGAGGAGAACTGCTGATGCAGTTGGCGGCCGAGGGCGTCCGGAGGGCCGACGATGGAGTTGATCGCCACCTTGGCCACCGGGGACTGTGCCACCTCCTGCGGCGGAGGCTCCTGCGTGGGGGCCGCAGCCTGCTGGAACAGCGAAGGCAGCGAGTATGAGCCGCCGCTGCACCCCGCGAGGCCGATTCCCATTACAGCGGCCAGCGCCACCGCCATGCAATGGCGCCGCGCCGCAGCAGCGTCCCTGGTCGTCACCGTGACGTCCCCCTCTGATCTTTGAAGCCCAGCTGAATCCCGGCTGCCGACTCACAAACCCCTGCGGCGGGCGATTCTTCGGCCTACACCCCAGCAGACTCCCTCAACCCTGACAATATCCCTATCCCCACAAAGCAGGGAAAAAGCTTAAGCCTCCCCAGATTGCGAAATCGTGTAGAAGACCGCAACTCGTGGAGTCCCAGTTGCCTAGCTCAACACAATGGCGGAAATCTGCCGACCATAGTCGGTCTCCCCACGTTTCTGCGACCTTCGGTAGCTGAAAAAATCAACCTGCTCCGTGTAGTTGCAGGCTTCGGCCGCCGCGACCATGGCGACGCCGGCCGCGCGCAGGCGATGCGCCACGTAGGCGGGCAGGTTGAAGGTGGGGCGGGCCTCGGCGCCCCCGCTCTTGCGGGCGAAGAAGCGTGCGTTGGCGGGGTCGTGCTTTAGGAGCCCGGCCTCGAACTCGGGTCCGACCTCGTAGGCGCCCGGTCCGATGCAGGGGCCCACCGCGGCATGAATATGCCGGCGGGCCGCGCCCAGGCCTTCCATGGCGTCGATGGCGGCCTCCGCGATGCCCGCGAGCGCGCCGCGCCAGCCGGCATGCGCGGCGCCGACCACGCCGGCCCGGGTATCGGCCAGCAGGATGGGCGCGCAGTCGGCGGTGAGCACGCCGATCGCCAGCCCGCGCGTGGCCGTGACCAGGGCGTCGGCCTTGGGGCGCTCGGCGAGGGGCTCGTCGTCCACGATCACGGCCGTGGTGCCGTGCACCTGATAGGCCGAGACGATCCTGCGGGCGCCCAGATGCCGGGCGACCCGGGCGCGGTTCTCCTGGACCGCCTTGGGGCTGTCCTTCGAGCCGACGCCGCAGTTGAGACTGGCATAGATGCCCTCCGAGACCCCGCCGCGACGGCCGAAGAAGCCGTGGGCGATGCCGGTGAGGTCGGACAGCTCGGGGATCAGAACGGGGTGGGGCATCAGGCTCGGTCCTAGCCGAAGGCTGGTGGCGCTGGAAGGGTCGGAGAGCGCACCGCCAGCGCCTTGAAGAGCTGGCCCATTCCGCCGGGCGACATCAGCCGCTGCGTCGCCGCCTCAAGGTCTGCGGCGCGCGAAGGGTTGAGGGCCATCAGCCGCGCGGTGCGCTCGACGATGCCGAGCCGGCCCAGGAATTCGGCCTGGGTGACCGGTCCC
>DATMZP010000332.1:0-3375 GCA_035573595.1 Hyphomicrobiaceae bacterium | reverse complement strand
GACCTCTATATCGCCTACCGCCAGTACCAGGCCGACGCGACCATCAGCGGCGGTCCCGCCAACCAGATCCCCGGCGGCCTCAACGACGCCTGGTTCATCCAGGCGGGTGCGCGGATTCAGTTCTGACGGCGACCGGACAGCGGTCGGGATCAGACCCCTTGCCTCCAACATCGCGACCAAGCGCGACGAGGACGCAAGGGGTCTGACCCCCGTTTCGTTGGTATCCGCCGCTACTCCGCCGCGTCCAGCACCGGTTCCGGCTCGCCATGCTGCCGGGCGGAGCCGTCGTCGAGCATGCCGAGGGCGTGCAGGTATACGGTGAGGACCGAGTCCTCCTCCTCGCGCTCGGTGCGGGTCTTCTTGCGCAGGGAGATGACCTTGCGCATGACCTTCACGTCGAAGCCGAGCCCCTTGGCCTCGGCGAACTTGTCGCGGATGTCGCCGGCGAGCGCCTTCTTCTCTTCCTCCAGCCGCTCGATCTGTTCGATCAGCTGAAGCAGCTGCTTCTGCGCCGACTCCTGCAACGTGGTCATGGCTCTCCCCGCCTTGCATGGCGCCGGGGCCCGGTGCTTGGTGCCCTGCGCCCATTCGCGAGCGCCGGCGGCATTGTCCCTCCCGCACGGCGCGGCCGGGACGCTAGCCCGCACCCGCCGGCCAGTTCAAGACTTGCGGGCCAGCCATCCAGAGGTTTTTGAGGGCGTGTTTGGGATCGCCCCGAGCGGCGCGGCAGCGATTCCCTTCTCCGTCGATTCGAAACCGACCCGGAGCGGCCGGTGCGCCTGGCACAACCTGGAATGTATTGGGCCACTACCGGCCGAGGCAAGCCAGATCAGCTCTGAGTGGAGACGTCCAGCGACGTGCCGCGATAGAGTGCGGCGAGCGGCAAGTGGAAGCCCCATTCCGGCAGCTCCAGGACCGCGTCAAGCCGGTCCAGAACGACCGGCTCCCATCCTGCTGCACGCGCCCAAACCTCCACGCGAACCCGCTTCTGCTCGATCAGCACGAAGTGGAGATTGTCTGGATGCTGGAGATAGCGAACGCGCTTGGCAGCGATATCCTTGTCGGTGTTGCTGTCGGACAGGATTTCCGCAACGAGATAGAATCTATCGGCGTAGGGCGACTCCTGGTCGACCGAGCTGTCCAGCACGGCCACGTCCGCCTCCGGGCGGAAACTGGCGACATCTGGGACCATCAGACCAATTTCCTGATATGCATAGAGATCGGGACGGACCATTTCCAGCTGGTCATTGAGCCGGCGCGCCAAGTTCGACGCTATCCTCTGGTGACGGAGAGTTGGCGGCGGCATCATCATGGCGACCCCGTCAATCAGCTGCCAGCGTTCTTCCTCCGGCCGCGACTCGATAAATGCCAGATACTCCTCGACGGTAAATTTGCCGTCGCTCCTCACTGGGAAGGGGGTGTTCATGTTGCGGTCCAGGTTGTCTAACTCCGTTAGACACTCAAATCTCACAACATCATACCACGTGGATCGTTTGACGCGCGGTGAAATGAAAGATTGCCCTATTCCGCAGCCACCCGCGGCCCATACCCCATCTTGGTGTTGAGCTTGTCCAGCAGGGCCGCCGCCGCGGCCGGAATGTTGGTGCCCGGCCCAAACACGGCCGTCGCTCCAGCCGCATAAAGCGCGGCGTAGTCGGACGGGGGGACGACGCCGCCGACGACGATCATGATGTCGGCGCGGCCCTCCTTGTCCAGGGCGGCCACCAGGTCGGGCACGAGCGTGAGGTGCCCAGCGGCCAGCGACGACACGCCGATGATGTGCACGTCATTCTCCACGGCCTGGCGCGCGGCCTCGTCGGGGGTGGCAAACAGGGGGCCCAGGTCCACGTCGAACCCCAAATCGGCGAACGCCGAGGCGATCACCTTCTGGCCGCGGTCGTGGCCGTCCTGACCCATCTTGGCCACCAGGATGCGCGGGCGGCGGCCGTCGGCCGCCTCGAAGGCCGCACACATGCGCCGCACCCGCTCCACGTCCTTCCCCATGGCGCCCGCCTCCGTGCTGTACACGCCCGAGACCACCCGCACGTCGGCCCGGTGCCGGCCCCACACCTTCTCCATGGCATCGGAGATCTCGCCCACCGTGGCCTTGGCGCGCGCCGCGGCCACCGCCCGGTCGAGCAGGTTGCCGTCGCCTGTCCTCGCCGTCTCGGCGAGCGCATCGAGCGCCGCGGCCACCGCTGCGGCATCCCGCTCGGCCCTGAGCCGCGCCAGTTTGGCGATCTGGCTGTCGCGCACGGCCCCGTTGTCGACCTTCAGCACCTCGATCTCGGCCTCGCCGGTCACGCGGTACTTGTTCACCCCGACGATGGTCTGCGCGCCGGAATCGATCCTCGCCTGGGTGCGCGCCGAGGCCTCCTCGATGCGCATCTTGGGGATGCCGGCGGCGATCGCCTTGGCCATGCCGCCGAGGCTCTCCACCTCGTCGATGTGGGCCTGAGCCTTGCGCACCAGCTCGCCGGTGAGCCGCTCCACGTAGTGGCTGCCGCCCCACGGGTCGATGACCCTGCAGGTGCCGCTCTCCTGCTGGATGAAGAGCTGGGTATTGCGGGCGATGCGGGCCGAGAAATCCGTCGGCAGCGCGATGGCCTCGTCCAATGCGTTGGTGTGCAGCGACTGGGTGCCGCCGTGCACGGCCGCCAGCGCCTCGATGGCCGTGCGCGTCACATTGTTGAACGGGTCCTGGGCGGTGAGGCTCCAGCCGCTGGTCTGGCAATGGGTGCGGAGTGCGAGCGACTTGGCGTCCTTGGGCGCGAGCTCGCCCTTGAGCAGCTGCGCCCACAGCAGGCGCGCCGCGCGCAGCTTCGCCACCTCCATGAAGAAGTTCATGCCGATGCCGAAGAAGAACGACAACCTGCGAGCAAACGCGTCGATGTCGAGGCCGGCGGCCACGCCCGCGCGGGCGTACTCCACGCCGTCGGCCAGCGTGTAGGCCAGCTCCAGGTCCGCCGTCGCGCCGGCCTCCTGCATGTGGTAGCCGGAGATGGAGATGGAGTTGAATCTCGGCATCCGCCGCGACGCATAGGCGAAGATGTCCGAGATGATGCGCATCGAGGGCTCGGGCGGATAGAT
This sequence comes from Hyphomicrobiaceae bacterium, assembly GCA_035573595.1. Lineage (GTDB taxonomy): Bacteria > Pseudomonadota > Alphaproteobacteria > Rhizobiales > Hyphomicrobiaceae > AWTP1-13. Next base: position 285 of record DATMZP010000332.1, on the reverse strand, counting down.
GTACGTATTGCGCACCATGAACTCTTTGAGGATGTCGTTCTGGATGGTGCCCGCCAGCTTCTCGGGCGGCACGCCCTGCTCCTCGCCCGCAACGATGTACAGCGCCATGATCGGCAGCACCGCGCCGTTCATGGTCATCGACACGGTCATGTCGGCCAGCGGGATGCCGGCGAACAGCGTACGCATGTCGAGGATGGAATCGATCGCTACCCCGGCCATGCCCACATCGCCCTTCACGCGCGGGTGGTCGGAATCGTAGCCGCGGTGGGTGGCAAGGTCGAAGGC
>DATMZP010000331.1:0-5215 GCA_035573595.1 Hyphomicrobiaceae bacterium | reverse complement strand
AAGGAAGGGATCGGCACCGGCCCGTTCAGCGCGCGCATCCAGGAGCGCTTCGGCGTGAAGGACTTCAGCCAGTTCACCGGCGCCCAGATGATGGCCGAGAAGTACGGCTTCAAGCGCGATGAGCTCGACCGCTATGCGCTCAAGAGCCACCAGCTCGCCGCCAAGGCCACCGGGGCCGGCGCTTTCAAGGCCGAGATCGTGCCGCTCGCCGTCGACGGGCAGAACGGGCCGCACATCCGCGACGAGGGTATCCGGTACGACGCCACCCTGGAGGGGATCGGCTCGGTCAAGCTGCTGCAGGAGGGCGGCGTGATCTCCGCCGCCAACGCCAGCCAGATCTGCGATGGTGCCTCCGGGGCGCAGGTGGTGAACGAGCGGGCGCTCAAGCAGCACGGGCTCAAGCCGCTGGCCCGCATCCACCACATGACGGTCACGGCTGGCGATCCGGTGATCATGCTGGAGGAGCCGATCCCGGCCACCCGCAGGGCGCTCGCCCGGGCGGGCATGAAGCTCGGCGACATCGACCTCTACGAGGTCAACGAGGCTTTCGCGCCGGTGCCGCTGGCGTGGCTGAAAGAGCTGGGCGCCGACCCCGGCAGGCTCAACGTCAACGGCGGCGCTATCGCGCTCGGCCACCCGCTGGGGGCGTCGGGCACCAAGCTGATGGCAACCCTCGTGCACGCGCTGAGGGCGCGCGGCTTGAGGTACGGCCTCCAGACCATGTGCGAAGGCGGCGGCATGGCCAATGTGACCATCGTCGAGGCGCTGTAGCGCCGTAGGGCGGATTAGCGAAGCCCGTAATCCGCCTATTCACGCCGGAAAGTGGCGGATTACGGGCTTCGCCCTAATCCGCCCCACGATTACGGCATTCCGGCGTTCTGCTTCGGCGCCAGGGCGGAGAACATCCACGGCTTCAACGAGCGGGTGGAGCTGGAGTCGCTGAAGAAGGTGACCAAGACCATCGTCCTGTTCATTACCGGCTGGTGTGGCGTCACCGCGGTGTGAGCGGTGTGCGCAAACGACACCTCAGGCTTGCGGTGCCGCCCGGCTCGAGGAGGCTGGACGACGCACGACTCTATCGAGCCCGTTGCAGCCCGTCGGGACACGCCTGCTCAGGTACCCTGGGATCGCAAACCTTAATCTTTTCCAGGAAGCCGAGCCACGATTTCAATTCCGCCTTGGATAGGGGACCGGCATCGTCGCTGTACGCCGCACCTCGCCAAGCCCGCTGGACCAAATACAGGGCGTCGCGACCTTGGATGCCCAGCATGAGCGTGAATTCCCCTTTGCCGTTCTGCTTGTTCCTCGTGCAGATCAGCCGGTGAAGACTGGTCTCGTAACCGTTGACCTTCTTGCCGCAGCTGCCTGAAGCTTCGTCTGCTCACACGGCTGCTTAGCTTCGAATGTCGTTTTCATTCGCCCCATAAATTGCGGCAGCGGAATAGAAGAATTGTGGAAAATTTGAACCGTCAACATTCGATCCCAGTCTTCGACGGTCTGCGCCTTGGGAACATACTCGACCATCGTAAAGCCTGGTCGCTTGCCTTGGGTGCCGATTTTCCAGCTCTTCCACTCTTTTGCAGAAAACGGCAGCAACAATTGCTCCGCAGGCGGCATGCCAGTCTGTGCTTGGAGTGGAAGCGGAGAAAATCCGCACGCTGCCGCTATTGCGGCGATTGCAATTCGAAGCCACATGGACGCTCCCCCAGACTTTGTTGCATGACTGTAGGCGCCCGCATCCTGGGTTACAAGAAAGCCAATGCCGCCACCCGCGCAGGCACTGTCCGTGGCGTGCTGCGGCGGCACTACGGGCGCCAGGTGGGTTACGGGCCTTCGGCCCTAACCCACCCTACGCTCCACCGCCGTACTCCGGGCGTTGTGTTCCTGGCGGTCCAGCACCCGGCCGCCGACGGCGTCAAGGACTGGAAGCCGTTCGGACGGGAATCGACCTTCGAGGACCCGGCCACCCGCTGGCCGGATTTCAATCCGGCCATGCCGCCGCGCCCGTCGGTGGTGGCGATCCGCAGGAAGGGCGGCGGCAAAATTGCAACGTAGCTTATCGGCTGCCGCGGGCTGCATTCGCGCACGACGCACGCTATATGCTGCCCATGATTCGCGCCGATGTCATGGTGCTGGGCGCCGGTATGGCCGGCGTCTCGGCGGCCCTCCACCTGCAGCAACGCGGGCGTTCCGTGCTCCTCATCGACCGGCGCGGGCCGGGCGAGGAAACGAGCTACGGCAATGCCGGCATCATCCAGCGCGAAGGCGTGGTGCCCTACCCGTTCCCGCGCGATCCGGCGCTCCTCGTCAGGTACGCCTTCAACCTGATGCCGGAGGCCAACCTGCACTGGTCGGCGCTGCCGGGGATCGCGCCCTGGCTCTACCACTACTGGCGCGCCTCCACGCCCGCCCGCATCGATGCCACCGCGCGGGCCATGCGTCCGCTGGTGGAGCGCTGCATCCCCGAGCATGAGACGCTGATGGGGCCGGCGGGCGTGCTGGGGCTCGTGCGCCGAACCGGCTATATGCGGGTCTACCGCACGGCCGAGGCCCTGGACGCGGAGATCGCCAAGGACGAGGCCTACCGCGACACCTATGGCGTGAATTTCCGGCCGCTCGACAGGGCGCAGGTGGCCGCGCTGGAGCCGCACCTCAAGGACACGGTGGTGGGCGGGGTGCTGATGCCGGACCCGGCCAGCGTCGCCGACCCCGGCGCGGTGGTGAAGGCCTATGCGAAGCTGTTCGAGGAGCGCGGCGGGCGCATTCTGCGCGGCGAGGCCCGCACCCTGCGGGAGACCGCCCAGGGTCGGATCCAGGGCTGGGAGGTGCAGACGGCCGAGGATATCGCCTCCGCTCCGGCCGCGGTGCTCGCGCTGGGACCCTGGGCCGACGATGTGTTCCGCGCGCTCGGCTACCGCTTCCCTCTCGGGGTGAAGCGCGGCTATCACCGGCACTTCCGGGCCGAGGGCAACGCCACCCTCGACCGTCCGGTGCTGGACGCCGAGCGCGGCTACGTGCTGGCGCCGATGGCGGCGGGCATCCGCCTCACGACGGGCGTCGAGTTCGCCAGCCGCGACGCGCCGCCCACGCCGGTGCAGCTGGCGCGGGCCGAGCCGTCGGCGCGCGAGATCTTCCCGCTCGGCGCCCCCGCCGACGATAAGACCTGGCTGGGCCGCCGTCCTTGCCTGCCCGACATGCTCCCCATCGTCGGCCCGGCCCCGCGCCACCAGGGCCTCTGGTTCGACTTCGGCCACCACCATCTGGGCTTCACGCTTGGCCCTGTCACGGGGCGCCTGCTGGCGGAGATGATGACCGGCGAGACGCCGTTCACCGATCCGGCGCCTTACCGAGCGGAACGGTTCTAGCCGGGCGTGGGAGCCTCCGGGGCCTTCTGCGGTTTAGCCTCGCGAGCGCTGGTAGTCGCGTTGCAGGATCGGCCGCACCGGCTCCCGGCAGAGCGAGCGCGGGCCGTCCCACTCGCCGCCCGTGTCGAGGCAGACTCTCACCAGACGCTCGCGGTGGGTCTGCCAGCCGAGCAATGCGATCAGCGTTGCCACGACCAGGCCGACAAGAACAAGCCGCCCCCCGCTCATGGCTGCCCACCTTCCGGCGCGAAGCGGGCGCGCCACGCGGGAAGGGCGCCGGGGAACGGAAGCGCGGCGGCTGCGTAGACGCCGCGGGCGATGGCGCGCGCCAGGCAGTTGGCGGCGGCGCTGCCGAGGGCTGTGAGGCCGGCGGCCGGATCGGGCGCCGGCTGGCGGCCGGTGGCGACCGCGAACACCACGTCGCCGTCGAGCGGGGTGTGCACGGGATAGATGGCGCGCGACATGCCGGTCTGGGCCATGATCGCCAGCCGCCTAACCTCCGCCTTGGTGAGCGTGGCGTCGGTTGCCACTACGGCCAGCGTGGTGCTGGCGTGGGGTGTACCCTTGGTGACGGGCGTCAGCGCGCCCGCGGGCATCGGCGACGGGAGGCCGCGCCCGCCGAATTCCGCCTCCTGCTCGAACGGCGCCGCCCAGAACCACGGGCCGCCGCCCACCACGACGCTGCCGACCGCATTCACCGCCACCAGGGCCCCCACCGTGAAGCCGCCGCAGGCCGCGGAGGCCGAGCCGAGCCCGCCCTTGAGGTTCACGGTCGTGGCCCCGAGCCCTGCCCCCGCGCTGCCGAGCGCGAAATCGCGGCCCGCGCCGGCCGCCGCCGCGTAGCCCATCTCGCGATAGGGCGGGAAGCGACCCCAGGCCTTGTCGCCGCCGTTGAGGAGATCGAACAGGATGGCCCCCGGCACGATCGGCACGCGGGCGGAACGCACTGCAAAGCCGCGGCCCTGCTCGGCGAGCCACGCCTGCACCCCCGACGCGGCATCGAGCCCGAAGGCCGACCCCCCGGAGAGCGCAATGGCGTCAACGCCCTGCACCGTCTGCGCCGGATCGAGGAGCGCGGTCTCCCGCGTCCCCGGCCCGCCGCCGCGCACATCGATGGAGGCCACTGCGGGGGCGTCGAGCACCACGGCCGTCACGCCGGAGGCCAGGCGCGCGTCATCCGCGTTGCCGACCAGCACGCCGGGCACGTCGGTGATGAGGTTGCGCAGGGCGGGCAAGATGGGCCTCCGGAGGTGCGAACCGCTGCCGAGCTTGACGCCTGATGCGCATCAGGTCAACGCGGGCCCCGCCGTCCCCAACGGGCTCCGACCTGCAGGCCGCGCATCAAGGCCGCAGCGCGACGAAGTCACCCTGGAACGAGGCCGTCCGGCGGCCCTCGACAAGCACACTGGCGCCCAGGGTGATGCGCCCGCGGCCGTGGCGCTCGATGGTCATCACGAAGCGCCGCCACACAGAGTCGTCAGCGAGCGCGCACACGGCGGTGAACTCGCCATGCATTGGCGCCTCGTAGCTCATTGCATTGCGCTGGATCACCGTCGTCGCCTCGATACCGTCGTGGCGAAGCCCAAGGTGAACGAGCGTCCATGCCGAGAGCATGGCCAGCGCCGACGCGCTCCCGCCGAACACGGTCGATTGATGATTGATGTTCGGCACGAGCGGCGCCGCAAGCTCAACGCGCCGCTGCGTCGCGATTCTCACTCGCACGCCCATGGCCGCGGAAAGCGGAATGTTGCGGTGGAGGTACTCCTCGACCACCAATACGGAGGGATCTTCGGACCTGGACGCGGGCGGAGGAGACGCGGGCGGAGGGGAGGCCATGCGGCAAGTATATG
>DATMZP010000330.1:0-10368 GCA_035573595.1 Hyphomicrobiaceae bacterium | reverse complement strand
TGAACACCACCGAGTCGAAATAGACCTTCTTGAGGTACGTCGTGGGCGGGTGCGGGAGGGTGCCGTGCGAATCCGAGCGCGCGCCCCAAGCGTGGTCGATGCGCCCGGAGTAGCTTCCCAGATAGCCGCCGCCGTGCACGGCCAGGATCTTCAGGTTGGGGTGGCGCTCCAGCACGCCGTCGAAGATCAGGTAGTGCAGCGCAATGGTGGTCTCCAGCGGGTTGCCGATCACGTTGTTGAAGTAGAAGCGCGACAGCCTCGACGCCTCGGTGAAGCCGTTGGGATGGATCACCACCAGCATCCCCAGCTCCTCGGCTTTCCGCCAGAACGGCGCGAATGCGGGGTCGGACAGCTCCCGGCCGTTGACGTTGGTAAGGATCTGCACGCCCTTGAAGCCGAGCTCGGTGGCGCACCGCTCCAGCTCCCTGGCAGCCTCGCTGCCGTCCGGCATCGGCACCGTGCCGAAGCCTTTCAGACGGTCGGGTCGCTGCGCCACGAACTCCGCGATGCCGTCGTTGACCACGCGGGCGGCCTGCACTGCGATTTCAAGCGGCACTGCGTAGTAGCACTGCGGCGGCGGCGGCTTCACCACCTGCATGTCGAGGCCCATGGCGTCGAGATCGGCGAGCCGCTGATCGAGGCTGCTGCGCGCCACGATGTCGGCCTCCTGCTTCTGGTTCAGCGACCGCGTCGCCGCATCGGCGAAGGCCACGAGAGGCATGGAGGCGGCCTGCAGGTGCGGCTTCACCAGCTCCGCGGCGCGCGGCACCCCGACGTGTGAGTGCACATCGATGGTGACGTTGCTCGGTCGCACCTCGCGCCCCGGCGGGCCATGCCTGCGGGCGGCCGTCGGGCCGTACTTGTTCCACTCGTTCACGCGGTCTCTCCCCCGGTTGGCTGTCCGTCCAGTCTAAGCCAAAGCATCGCGAGGGAGCGCAAAAACCTCGGCCTCGCTCTCCGCAGTGTCGAGCCAGAGGAAGGGGACATCCGGATAGTCCCGCTCCAGGATCTCCCGCCCGATGCCGATCTCCACCACCAGCGTCCCGTGCGGTGTCAGGTGGTCCGCGGCCCGCTCCAGGATGCGGCGCACGCAATCGAGCCCGTCGCTGCCGCCGGCGTGGGCGGCAACCGGCTCGGCCGCATATTCCGGGGGAAATGCGGCGACGGCCGCTTCGCTGACGTACGGCGGATTCGCCAGGATCAAATCGTAGCGCCGCCCGGCCAGCCCGTCGAGCAGGTCGGACCGGATGAGGGAGATTCGATCCTGCAGACCGTAGTCGGCGACATTGCGCTCGGCTACGGCAAGGGCATCGCCGGAAATGTCGCTGCCATCGACTTTCGCGTCCGGGAAAGCGTGCGCGGCAAGAATGGCGAGGCAGCCGGAGCCCGTGCACAAATCCAGGATACCGCCAACCGCCCCAGGGCCTGAAACCACGTCCACCAGACCGTCCCGCATCAGCTCGCCGATGTACGAGCGCGGCACGATAACCCGCTCATCGACATAGAATGAAAAGCCGCCGATCCATGCCTCGTTGGTCAGATACGCCGCCGGCTTGCGCGCGGATATGCGACGCTCGACGATATCGGCCAGCGCACGCCTTTCGGATGGAAGCACCCGCGCGTCGAGCCAGGGATCGAGTTGGTCGATCGGCAAATGCAGCGTATGCAGAATGAGAAACGCGGCCTCGTCGAAGGCCGTGGCTGTGCCGTGGCCATAGGCCAGTCGCGCCCGGTTGAAGCGGCTGACGGAATAGCGCAGCCAGTCGCGCACGGTCAGGAGCTCCTGCTCCGGTTCCGCCGGCCGGGCCGGGGCTTTTGCCATGGTACAGAGCCTTTGCATTGGAAAGAAGCGACGGTGGCCTCGATCCCTGGTTGGCGCAATCGCGTAGCAAAAGCCCGGGTCGAATGCCGGCTTGGGTGGAACGTGTGCTGCGGTGAATTCGCCGATTGACGGCTTTTGCGACAAATCGCGCCGGGATTGAGCAACACAGACTAGCGAATCGATATCCCGATAGAAAGGTCGACCAAAGCCCTGCGGGAGGAATTTCATACGGTCCGATGCGGTCTTTCGTCCAACAAACGGTAGTATTGGTCCATGCGGTGCGGGCGAGACGAATGTCCGTGCGCCCCGCCGGGAGCGAAAACCGTGCCGTACCGGGAAACTCGGAAAAAGATTGGCGTTGACGCTTTAATATCTTTTTTGCCATTAAATTCTATCCAGGTGCTGGTATGGCATTTGGCAAAAAAGGGGAACAGGTGGATATGGCAAGGGAACCGTCCAGAGAGCTGGAGCGGCTGAGCCTGCGGGAGCTGCAGGAGCTCGAGCTGAAGGTCAAGAAGGCGCGGGCGACGGCGCAGGATCGCAACCGCAACGATCTGCGCAAGAAGATCGAGACAATGGTCGCGGATGCCGGCTTCAAGCTGAGCGATGTTTTCGGTGGTCGCGGCGGCAAGGGCCGCACTGTGGCAGCCAAGTACTTGAACCCCGACGATCCGAGCGAGACCTGGACCGGCCGCGGCCGCAAGCCGCGCTGGCTGAACGCCAAGCTGCAGGAGGGCGCGAAGCTGGAGAAGTTCCTTATCAAGTAGTGCGACACAGGTCGCCGTTGCCGCTGGTGCATCGGCGCTCACGTCGGCTGCACTGACGTGTTGCCTGGCGAAGCCTTCCGTGCAGAGGGCCGAGCCTTGCAGCGCGCCCCGCACGGGTGCGTTTGAAGGTTCGTACCCGACGTGGCAGCTCGGGCGCCACGTTGCGTTACGGCCCTTCGAGCCCAACGCGACGCGGGTTTCTACGTATCGAGTCGTGGCGGGCCTAGTGCGCGGCCTCCCAGTTGTCTGCCGCCTTGGCGTCCACGTGGATGGGTACCGCAAGCTCTACAGCGGGCTCAGCCGCCTTCTCCATTACGTTGGCGATGACGGGAAGCGCCGCGACCACATCGGCCTCCCCGGCGTCGAACACCAGCTCGTCGTGAACCTGCAAGAGCATCCGCACCGAGGAGAGCTGCGCGACCTGCAGGGCCGCCGGCATCCGTATCATGGCACGGCGGATGATATCGGCCGCGGAGCCCTGGATGGGGGCGTTGATGGCCGCCCGCTCCAGGAAGCCGCGCATCGACGGGTTCTTGGTGTTGATCTCGGGGAAATGGATGCGCCGCCCAAAGATGGTCTCCACGAACCCGCGCTCGTGCGCTCGGGCCTTGGTGCCCTCCATGTAGTCGCGGATGCCGGGGAAGCGCTTGAAGTACGTGGCGATGTAGTCGCCCGCCTCCGGCTTGGGGATGCCGAGCTGCGCCGCCAGCCCGAATGCGGAGATGCCGTAGATGATGCCGAAGTTGATCGCCTTGGCGCGGCGGCGCACCTCTGGCGGCATGTCCTTCACCGGCACGCCGAACATCTCCGATGCCGTCATGGCGTGGATGTCGAGCCCTTCCGCAAAGGCGCGGCGTAGCTGCGGGATGTCGGCCACGTGCGCCAGCACGCGCAGCTCGATCTGGCTGTAGTCGGCCGAGATGAGCTTGTGCCCGGCCTCGGCGATGAAGGCCGTACGGATCTCGCGGCCCTCCTTGGTGCGGATCGGGATGTTCTGCAGGTTGGGATCGTTGGACGACAGCCGGCCGGTCGAGGTGGAGGCCAGCGCATAGCTGGTATGAATGCGGCCGGTGGCGGGATTGATGAAGGCCGGCAGCGACTCCGTATAGGTCGAGCGCAGCTTGGACAGCTGGCGCCACTCCAGCATCACGTTGATGAGCCTGCGTGCGTGCTCGGGCAGGTCCTCCCGCGCCGCCAGATCGTCGAGCAGCCCGGCCCGGGTCTCCCATTGGCCGGTCTTGGTCTTGCGCCCGCCGGGGAGCTTGAGGCTGTCGAACAGGAACTCGCCAAGCTGCTTGGCCGAGCCAAGATTGAACTTGTGCCCTGCCAGCTCGTAGATGTGCAGCTCCAGCTGTGCGATGCGCTGGGCGAAGGTTGAGGTGAGGCGCGACAGGATGGCCCTGTCAACCTTGATGCCGGCCCGCTCCATGTCGGCCAGCACACGCACCATCGGCCGCTCCAGGGTCTCGTACACGGTCGCCATACGTTCGGCCGCCAGCCGCGCCTTCAGGATCGCCCAGAGGCGCAACGTCACGTCGGCGTCCTCGCCGGCGTACTGCGTGGCCTTGTCCAGCGGAACCTGGGCGAAGGTCTTGTCCGATTTCCTGGCGCCGGGCGCGAACTCCAGCACCTGCGTGAAGCCCATGCAGGTATGCCCGAGGTGCCGCTCGGCCAGCGCGTCGAGGCCGTGCGTGCCGCGGCCGGCGTCAAGGGCGTACGACAACAGCAGCGTATCCTCGACCGGCGCCAGCGCGATCCCATGCTGGGCCAGGACGACGCAGTCGTACTTGAGGTTCTGCCCAATCTTGAGAACGGACGGATCCTCAAGGAGCGGCTTGAGCGACTGAAGCGCTTCGCGGACGGGAATCTGCGTCAGCACCTCGTCGCCGAAGTCGAGCGTGCCGGCCGCCGGTCGATGGCCGAGGGGCACATAGCAGGCGCGCCCCGGTGCCAGAGCCATGGAGAAGCCGACGAACTCGGCCTGCATCGGATCGAGGCTCGTCGTCTCGGTGTCAAACGCGACGCGGCCGATGGAGAAGGCCTCTGCGATCCAGGCGTCGAGGCGCTCCAGCGTGGTCAGCGTCTCGTATCGTGTGCGGTCGATCTTCTCGGCTTTGGCTGCCGCAACGACGGCGCGCACGGCGGCGTGTGGCGCATCCGTCGGCGACGGCTTGGCGGTGGCGCCGGCCTCCGCCGGCGTCGGTGTCGGCTTCGACGGGGCGGCCCTCGGCCCGGCGGCGCCATTCGGGCCCGGTGCCGCGCTGCGCTCCACCGGCGGCGGCACCGCTACGCCCAGGCCCTCGGCGATCCGCTTCGTCAGCGTCGCGAACTCCATCTCGCGCAGGAAGCCGAGCAACGCGTCGGGCTCTGGATCGTGCAGGCCGAGCTGTGCGACCGGCACCACCAGCGGCACGTCGACTTTGAGCCGCACCAGCTCACGCGAGAGCCTGGCCTGCAGGGCGAACTCGATCAGCCGTTCGCGCCGCTTGGCCTGCTTGATCTCGCCGGCGCGCTCCAGCAGCGTATCGAGGTCGCCGTACTCGTTGATCAGCTCCGCCGCCGTCTTAACGCCGATGCCGGGCACCCCGGGAACGTTGTCCGTCGAATCCCCCGCCAGCGCCTGCACGTCGACCACCTTGTCGGGCGGGACGCCGAAGCGCTCCCGCACCTCGTCGGGGCCGATCGACCGGTTCTTCATGGTGTCGAGCATCGTCACGCCGGACTGGACCAGCTGCATCAGGTCCTTGTCGGAGGAGACGATGGTGACATCGCCGCTCTCGGCCAGGGCATGCTTGGCATAGGTGGCGATCAGGTCGTCGGGCTCGTAGCCCTCCTGCTCGATGCAGGCGATGTTGAACGCCTGCACCGCGGTGCGGATCAGGCTGAACTGCGGCACCAGCTCCTCGGGCGCCGGCGGGCGGTGCGCCTTGTAGTCCTGGTAGATTTCGTTGCGGAAGGTCTTCTCGCTGTAGTCGAACAGCACGGCGATGTGCGTCGGTCCGCTCGACTTGCGGGAATCCTGCAGCAGCTTCCACAGCATGCCGCAGAACCCGTGCACGGCGCCCACGGGCAGCCCGTCGGAAGGTCGCGTCAGGGGGGGCAGCGCGTGGAAGGCGCGGAAGATGTAGCCCGAGCCGTCGATCAGGTAGACATGGCTGCCCTTGATGATGGGCACCGGCTCGCCGGGTGGCACCGAGCAGATGGCCGCGGTGCGCTGCGATTTCCTGGGCTGTGCTGTAATGGTCGTCATGGGCGTGCACTATAAGGCCGAGTGGCGTAAAGTCAGCCCGTCTTCCACAGCCTGGCAGGGGTTGCTGACACCTTCCCCAGGTCCGCCGGCCCGCCCCGCAGGGATGGGTATTGCCCTGCAAGATCGATCACATAGCGCCTCGATCACCCGCTGCGAGGCGGTGTTGCTCGTGTCCGCGCATTCGCCCTGCAGAAGCATGCCGGTCGAGTGGCGCATCAGCCTGTGCCACCTCGCCGCCGACGCGCACTATTTGGCCCGGCTCAAGCTCAAGTAGGTGTAGGATGCTGTCGGGTGGTGTCAGACCTCTGGGTCTGACACACTGTACAGATGAGCGTGGACCTTCATCGAACGGGATGCCTTCTCTCACTGGCAAAACAGCCCTCGTCACCGGCGCCTCGTCGGGATTGGGCGCGCACTTCGCACGCGTGCTGGCCGGCGCCGGGGCCGCGGTGGCGCTGGCCGCGCGCCGGCTCGACCGTCTGCGCCAACTGGAGGCCGAGATCCGCTCCGCCGGTGGCAACGCCTGCGCGGTGGAGCTCGATGTAACCGACCAGGCTTCCGTCGGCCGTGCGTTCGACGCGGCGCAAGCAGTGGCGGGGCCCATCACCGTCCTCATCAACAACGCCGGCGTGCCGTCGGGCTCCTTCTTCGTCAAGACGAGCGAGGAGGAGTGGCGCGATGTGATGGCCGTGAACCTCGACGGCGTGTTCCGTGTCGGCCGGGAGGCGGCGCGGCGCATGATCGCCAACGGCACCGGCGGCTCCATTGTCAATATCGCGTCGATCCTGGGCTTCGGTGCCATCAGGTCGCTCTCCGCCTATGCGGCCTCGAAGGCGGCGGTGGTGAGCCTCACCAGGTCGATGGCGCTGGAGCTGGCGCGCGAGCGCATCCGCGTCAATGCGATCGCGCCGGGCTACTTCTCCACCGAGATCAACGCCGACTTCCTGGAGAGCGAGGCCGGCAGGCGGCTGCTCTCCAGGGTACCGATGGGGCGTGCGGGAAATCTGGCGGAGCTGGACGGGCCGCTGCTGCTGCTGGCGTCCGACGCCGGCGCCTTCATGACGGGCAGCGTCATCACCGTGGACGGCGGCCATCTGCTGGCAATGGGATAGATCGCTATGCGGCTGTGGACGGGGCTGAAGGGGCAGGACGTGGCACCAGGGCTGGCATCTGGGCGGCCGGAGCTGCGCAAGCGCCCGGCCAACTTCGTGCAGCTCACGCCGGTGAGCTTTCTCAACCGCGCGGCCGACTTCTTCGGCGACCGCGTGGCGATCGTCCACGGCGCGCGGCGCTTCACGTATGGCGAGTTCCGCGACCGCGTGCGGCGGCTGGCGGACGCGCTCGCCAAGGCCGGCATCAAGCGCGGCGACACGGTGGCGATCCTGGCGGCCAACTGTCCGGCCCTTCTGGAGGCGCACTACGCGGTGCCGATGCTGGGCGCGGTGCTGAACCCCATCAACATCCGCCTCGACGCGCCGCTGATCGCCTTCTGCCTGGAGCATGGCGAGGCGAAGCGGTTGCTGGCCGACCGCGAGTTCCACGCCACCGTCGCGCCGGCGCTGGAACGGCTCGGCAGCGCGCGCCCCATCGTCATCGATATCGCCGACGCCGAGACCGCTGGCGCGCCCACCTTCGGCGGCGTGGAGTACGAGGACTTGATCGCCTCCGGCGACCCGACCTCCGCGCATCCGGGACCCGAGGACGAGTGGGACGGCATCTGCCTGCTCTACACGTCGGGCACCACCGGCAATCCCAAGGGTGCCGTCTACAGCCATCGCGGCGCCTACCTGGGCGCGCTTGCCAACGCCCTCACCTTCAAGCTCGACCACGAGAGCCGGTATCTGTGGACGCTGCCCATGTTCCACTGCTCGGGCTGGACGTTCACCTGGGCGGTCACGGCGGCGGCCGGCACTCACGTATGCCTCAGGAAGGTGGAGCCGAAGCGGATCTTCGACGCGGTCGTGGAGCACGGCATCACGCACATGTGCGGCGCGCCCATCGTGCTCAACATGCTGGTGCACGCGCCCGCCGAGGCGAAGCGCCCGCTGCCCCTGCGCACCAAGGTCGCGACCGGTGGGGCCGCGCCGCCCGCCGTCGTCATCGAGCGGATGGAGGCCATGGGCTTTGAGGTGCTGCATCTCTACGGCACGACGGAAACCTACGGTCCGGCCACCTACTGCCCGCCGATGGAGGCTTGGCAAGACCTGTCCACCAAGGAACGATACATGCGCATGGCGCGCCAGGGCGTGCCCAATCCGGTCATCGAGCAGCTCACTGTCGCCGATTCCAAGACGCTGGCGCCGCTCCCGCGCGACGGCGCGGCCATCGGCGAGATCATGCTGGCCGGCAACACCTTGATGAAGGGCTATCTCAAGAACGAGACCGCCACCGACGAGGCCTTCGCCGGCGGCCTCTATCATTCGGGCGACCTGGCGGTCTGGCACGAGGACGGCACGCTCGACATCAGGGACCGCTCCAAGGACATCATCATCTCCGGCGGCGAGAACATCTCCTCGCTGGAGGTGGAAGAGATCCTCTACCGCCACCCGCAGGTGATGGAGGCCGCAGTGGTGGCCCGCCCCGACGCCAAATGGGGCGAGACGCCGTGCGCGTTCGTCACCCTGAAGCCGGGCGGCGAGGAAACCACGGCCGAGGATATCATCGCCTATTGCCGTGCCAACATGGCTCACTTCAAGGCGCCCAAGACGGTGGTGTTCGGCGCGCTGCCCAAGACCTCGACGGGCAAGATCCTGAAGTATGAGCTGCGCGACAAGGCGCGGGCGCTGTGACCCTTGTAGGGTGGGTTAGCGCAAAGCGCGTAACCCACCATTCCACCACGACAATGGTGGGTTACGGGCCTTCGGCCCTAACCCACCCTACGATGCCCCGCCCTCAAGCCACGCCCGTCCCCTGGTGTACAGGGCCTGCACCTCGGGCCCCTTCAGCCCGGGCATGTCGGGCTTCACCGTGAAGCCGATCTCAGCCTGCAGGTAGGCCAGGTGACGATAGCCCTCGGGGAAGCGCTCCAGCAGCGCCTTGTCGAGCGAGAGCTTGGCCGCGGGGTCCACCGGGTCCATGCGGTCCTTCTCGTAGATCGGCTGGCGCAGCACCATGCCCCAACGCCCGGCGCGCTTCTCCAGGAAGTCGTAGAACCGCCCGGTGCAGACCACGTCTACCAGGACGCCGTGCACCAGCGCGCGCTGGGAGATGGTCATCTTGGTCTGGGCGATGGCGCGGCTGCCCTTGAGGTCCGCCGAGTGGCCGCCGAGGAAGTGCAGGATGCTGACGCCCTTGTCGAAGCCGGCGCGGCTGATGGCGATGAACTCGTCCGCCGTGCCTTGGGTCCAGGTCGCCATCATGCGCCCGTCGTCGTGCCAGACGGTGCGGAAGCGCTCCCAGTCGCCCGCATCGCGCCACACCACCCAGTTCTCCACCAGCTGCCGGATCGCCAGCCGGTCCAGCGTCTCTGCGTCCATCGTCGTCCTCTCCGCGTGTGTCGGATCGGCAGATAGCATCGCACTCGCGCCGGCTCAACGCACTACGGCAGGCGCGCCGGGCAACGGGCGCGCCCGCGGTTCAGATCAGCTGCGCGAGGCGCGCAATGCTGCGGTCGATGTCCGCCTCGCCCGGCAGCGAGTAGCTGAGGCGCAGCGTATTGCGCCCGCGACCGTCGTGGAAGAACGCGCCGCCCGGCACGAATGCCACGCCGGCCTCTTTCAGCGAGCGCTGCAGCAGGGCGGCGGCGTCGATGCCCTCGGGCAGCGTCACCCACACGAACAGACCGCCCTGCGGATGCGTCCAGCTCACGCCGGCCGGCATGTGCCGCTGCAGGGCGGCCAGCAGCCAGTCCCGCCGGCTCCGGTAATGGGTCCGGGCGCGTGCCACCTGGCGGTCGAATGCGGTCTCGGCTAAGCGGAGCATGACCATCTGGTTGATGGTGGCGCTGTTGAGGTCGGAGGCCTGCTTGATCAGCACCAGGCGCCGGATCAGCACCTTGGGCGCCACGATCCAGCCCACGCGCAGGCCGGGCGACAGCACTTTGGAAAACGTGCCGCAGTAGACGGCGCGGGCCTTCTCGACGCTGCCGCGGCGCTCGACTTCCAGCGCCAGGATCGGCGGCACCGGCCTGCCCCCGAAGCGCAGCATGGCGTAGGCCGCATCCTCGATGATGGGGATATCCTGCTCGCCGGCGAGATCGAGCAGGCGCACGCGTGCCGCCAGCGAGAGCGTCTCGCCAGTCGGGTTGGCGAAGTCCGGCACCACGTAGGCGAGCTTCACCTCGCCGCCCGCGCTGCGGGCCGCATCCGCGTAGGAGGCGGGCGTGCGGTTGCCGTCCTCGGGACGCAGCTCATCGTAGCGGGGCTCGGAGCCCGAGAACGCCTGCAGGGCGCCGAGATAGGTGGGCGCGGCGACGAGGGCGGTATCGCCCGGCGAGAGCAGCAGGCGGCCCAGGAACTCCAGCCCCTGCTGCGAGCCGCAGGTGACGATGATGTTGTCGGCATCGCACGGCACCCCCAGGCTGCCCATGT
>DATMZP010000329.1:0-2558 GCA_035573595.1 Hyphomicrobiaceae bacterium | reverse complement strand
GCCCTCGCGCTTGCCCTGCTCGAACGCCTGGCGCGCTTCCTCGCGCTCGCGGATCCTGGCCTGGACCACCTCGTCGCCCACCTCCATGGTCATGGCGAACACCGCCGCATCCTTGTGGAGCGGGAAGAGGTATTTGGCGTTGAGGGGCGTCGCCGTGGGGTTCACGAAGGTCTGCGTCACCGTCACGGTGGCGAGGTCGCCCTGGATGTCGGCGACCACGTCGGTCTTGAGGCTGGGGAAGTGGATGGTCTTGCCCCCGGCGTCGGCCGTGATGCGGCCGGCAAGGCCTTGATCGTCCGGAAGGACGGCGGCACCGGCCCGTCCCGGAACGAGCGCCAAGGCCAGGGCGGCCCACAGCACCGCTGCTGCCAGTATCCTGATCATTCCCGATCTCCTCTCTCGGTTGACAAGGAAGTCGACTGAAAAACCGGTTGGCCGAGCTCCAGCGCCGCCACTACGGCCGCCGTCCACCGCGCGTGCTGGAGCATGGTGGTCTGCTCGGGCGAGATGCGCTGCACCGCGGTCCACGCGCGAGCCTCGCCGTTGAGCCAGCGCCAGACCGCGGTGGCGATGTTGCCGGTGACCTCGCCGCGGTCGGAGACGAAGCTCACATCGACGCGGTAGCGGGCGCCGTCGGGCGCGATGGCGCTATAGACGGCGGTGGGCACGGGAGCGAACTCCGTGCCGAGATAGGCCACGCGGAAGCCGAGGCCGCGCAGGCAGTCGTCCGGCGTATGCAGGTGCCGCAGCGGTGAGGTTGTCCGCACCAGCGTCAGGCCGTGCGGGCCGTACTGCCCCTTCAGGGCCGACCCGCCGTGCTGGGTGAAGAAAGCCTGCTCACGCGGCGCCAGCGCGACGGGCACTCCTGAGTAGCCCGCGAGGCTGATGGGCAGAGACAGGGCCAGGTTGCGCTGCCCCACATCGATGGGCGCGCGCGGCAGGTTGACGATGATGAGCGCGCCGGCAAGCGCCGCCAGGCTGAGACCGGTCGATAGCCGCCTCTGCGGGGTCGGCGAGCCGAGCCACCAGCCGTCGCGCGCGATACGATCGGGAATGCTCCACAGCGGCATGCCGAAGGTGGTGCGGCCCGGCGCCGGGCGCCACACGCGCTGCGCCCATGCGAGCAGCGGCGCGCAGGCGAGCGCCAGCGTGGCGAGACCGATGAGGTCGTGCCAGGGCTGCTCCATCACGGCGATGCCGCCCAGCCGCCACGGCTCGGCGATGCCGACGGCCAGGACGACGATGCGGACGATGTTGGCCGTCAGGGCCGCGCCGAGGGCGATGGCGAAGCCGGCCGCGGCCGGCAGGGGCGCGGGACGGCACACCGCGGCGGCGCCCGCGAACGCCAGCAGCGTCAGCAGGATCGCCCGTGCGCCCGAGCAGGGCAGATCGACCAGCACGTCCTTGCCGGCCAGAACGATGCGCACGCCCTCGCAGACGACGCTGTCGTACACGCTGCCCAGCAGCCCGCAGGCGCCCGCGGCGGAGACCTGCTGCAGCAGATAGCCGATGCTGCGCTGGACGATCCGCTCCAGCGGCAGGCTGAACGCGAACACAACGGCCAGCCACGCCGGCGATACGGCCCGCACCCGCGCGCCGAGGCCGAGCAGCAGACCCAGCGCGTAGACATCGAGCACGAGGCAAAGCGCACCGATGGTGTTGATGGCGAGGACCTGCCCGGCCAGGCGCACCGACGCCGACAGCGCGATGAGCCCGAGCGCCAGACTGCGCCGGCGCGGTGCGGGATCGACGAGGGGACTGGTGAAGCTCCAGGCCAGCAGCCCTGCCCCCGCCAGGAAGACGAGGAGGCCGTTGGAGTCATAGGCCGGGTCGCGCCAAGTCGAGACGAGCCAGCGGATAGGGTCGATTGCCAGCACCAGAGCGGCGGCGGCAACGAGGCCGCTCCCTGGATGGGCACGCGCAAGACGGAGGAGGCTGGCGGCATCGGGCATGCCCCAAGGCGTACGCGCCCGGCGTGCAGCCCCCGCCGGCGAGTGGCGGATTTTCGGTGATGGTTATGTTGCGGATTTGTGCAGACAGCTCACACCCGTCATCCCGGAAGCCGAGCGCAGCTAGACTATCCGGGACCCCGCGAGGCGAGACGGAGCCACACTTCACAAGGTCCCGGATCGGAGCGCCGCTCGCCTGCGGCTCGCAACGCGCCGTCCGGGATGACAGGTCAAAAGGTTCGCCTAGGAGCCTGTCCAGATAATGCTGTCGCGGAGTCCGTCGTAGAATGGGGTTCCAACTGGCCAGCGATCGCCGGCTCGCATCGCGCCCGAATTGCACCCGTGGTGCACCTGAGCGTGAGCGAACGTCGACCGAAGCGCGGGCAAAGGGAAAACCATTCCTCGATTTTGCTCCGTTTACGACTACTCGGACAGGCTCCTAGATCCGCACGCCGTTCGTCGAGAACACGACCGATGAGGCGTTGGGGAAATAGCCGTCGTTGAGCACGTAGGCCGCGCCGGCCCCGAGCAGTGCCGCCACCAGGCAGGCGAGCAGGAAAACGCGCATGGGTTGCCCCTCCTCTCTTCCCTATCCGGCCATCGCTATTC
>DATMZP010000328.1:0-6206 GCA_035573595.1 Hyphomicrobiaceae bacterium | reverse complement strand
CCAGCCGCTCGCCCAGGGTCTCGCGCAGCGCCTTGAGCGCGCGCTGCTTGTCCGTCACCAGGTCCCACTTGTTGACGGCCACCACCAGGGCGCGGCCTTCCTGCTCCACCAGGTCGGCAATGGTGAGGTCCTGGTGCTCCAGCGCCTGCTGGGAGTCCATCAGCACCACCACCACCTCGGCGAAGCGGATGGCGCGCACGCTGTCGGAAGCGGAGAGTTTCTCCGCCGTCTCGGTGATGCGCGCCTTGCGCCGGAGCCCCGCGGTATCGAACAGGCGCACAGGCCGGCCGTTCCAGGAGAAATCCGTGGCCACCGCATCGCGCGTGAGCCCCGGCTCCGGCCCGGTGATCATGCGCTCCTCGCCGAGAAGGACATTGACCAGGGTCGACTTGCCCGAATTCGGCCGGCCGACGATGGCGACCCGGATGGGCCGTGCGATGGCATCCGCCTCGGAGCCGGCGGTCTCGCCGCCGTCGCGCTTGGAGGCCGGCTTGAGGTCGAGCGCAGCCACCAGGGTCTCCACCAGCTCGCCGATGCCCTCGCCGTGCTCCGCCGAGATGGCCACGGGCTCGCCCAGGCCGAGCCGGAACGCCTCGTAGAAACCTTCGGCCCCGGCGCGCCCCTCGCTCTTGTTGGCCACCAGAACCACCGGACGCCCCGCCTCCCGCGCAACCTGCGCGAAGGCCGCGTCGGCCGGCACCACGCCGTCGCGGGCGTCGAGCACGAACAGCACGAGATCCGCCTTGGCGATGGCCGCCTCGCTCTGGGCGCGCATGCGGCCGGCGATGGACGCCGGCGCGGCCTCCTCCAGGCCCGCCGTGTCGATCAGCGTCACCTGATGGCCGCCGAGCACGGCCTCGCCCTCGCGCCGGTCGCGCGTCAGGCCCGGCATGTCGGACACGAGCGCGGTCCGCCTGGCGGTCAGGCGGTTGAACAGGGTCGATTTGCCGACATTGGGCCGGCCGACAATGGCGATAACGGGAGGCATGCGTGCCTCGCATGGAGACGATCGAGCGCTGACCGGACGACAGCCAGGGTCAAGGGCTAGCGTGAACCGGCGCCCCGTTCAATGGACCGGCCCTTATTGGAACGCGTAGAGGCGCGCGTTGTCGCCCAGCACATAGAGCCGGTTGCCGGCCACCACCGGGCCGATGAACACCGGGTTGCCGATCTCGTCGGTGGAGGCCACCCGGCCACTGGCGGGGTCCACCCCCACCAGCTGGCCCTTGGAGGAGGCGAGCCACAGGCGGCCACCGGCCAGCACCGGCCCCGACCAGGTGCCGGGCCCCAGCTTGCTGGCCCAGCGAATGCGGCCGTCCTCGCGCGTCACGGCGGCGAGTTGGCCGGCCGTATCCACCACGAACACGGTATCGCCGGCCACCCAAGGCTGCTCGATGCTCGCCACCGAGATGGACCAGATACGCTCACCCGTTTTCGCCGAGGTGGCGATCATGCGCCCGCCGTGGCCGGCGACGTACATCACGCCGCCATAGAGCACGGGCCGCCCCGCATCGCTCATGGCGCCGAGGGACGAGCCCGTGGCCGATCGCGCCAGCGACTCCTGCCAGGCCGGCTGGCCGCTGGAGGCGCGCAATGCCACCACGTCGCCCGTGGGGTAGGGAACGACCACCAAATCCTTGTCAACGGCAGGGCTGGTATCGGTGAGGATGCTGGCGCGCTCGCCGGTGCCGGCGAATGTCCACAGCTCGGTGCCGTCGGAGCCGGAGAGGCAATAGACCTGCCCCTCCTTGTTGACCGCGAAGACGCGCTCGGCCGATGCGGTGGGTGCCGCGCGCAACGGTGGCCCCAGGCTCTTTTCCCACAGCTTGCGGCCAGTCTTGGCCTCCAGGGCCACCACGGTGCCGAAACCGGTTGCGGCGTAGATGCGCCCGCCGTCCGCGGCGAGCCCGCCGCCGAAGCCTTCCTGGTCCTTCTCGTTGGCCGGCGTGGTGGAGGCGCGCCACACCACCGAGCCGCCAGACGCGCTCACCGCCGTTACCTGTCCGGCGGCGTCGAGCGTGTAGATTTGCCCGCCGTAGACGATCGGGCTCGCCGTCACCTTGCCGTAGAAACTGGAGCCGGTGCCGACGCTCACGCTCCAGGCCGATCGCAGGGTGCTGCCGAGGGCCAGGTGGCCCGGCGCGTTGCTGGGCACGCCGCCCGGCTGGGTCCAGGAGTCGTTGGCCTGCTGCGGCGGCAGTGCGACCGGCCGGCCGGCGGCCATGGCGTCGGAGCGCAACGTCTCCTGCTGGATGATGGCGACGCGCTTGCCGGGAAGCGGGACCTCCTTCTCCGCGAACGGGTTGAGGTCGGACAGCCGGGGCATGCTGTCACCGCAGCCGACGAGCGCCAGCGGAAGCGCCAGAGCAAGCAGCGAAAGAACGCCTCCGAGCGACACTTTGCCGCGGGCTCCAGGGTCCATCCGGGCCGCCCTGCGGGCGCCTTGCGTCTGTGACTGCTGCGTGGCCACGATCCCCTCGCCTAGCTCACTTGCTCTTTGCGGGCGCCCCCGGTCCCGGCGTTCCCGGTCCCTGCGTGCCAGGAGCCGCCTTGGCCTTCCCCTCGGCCGGCCCGGCCTTGCCGGGCGGCGCCGCCGGCCTGTCCTCGCCTCCCGCCCCCGCCTGCGGCGCAGCCTTGGCCCTCTCCGCCTCGTCGAGCAGAGCCACCATCATCCGCGCCCGCTCCGCGAAGCCGGCGGGTGCCTGGCGATCGGAGGCGAGGCGCTGGAAGTGGCTCCGCGCCTCGTCGGGGAACCCGGCCTTGGCCGCTCCCATTCCCAGCAGCTCGCGGGCGCTGTAGCGCCATGGACTCCGGTCGTTGGCCAGCGGACTGAGCTGATTCCTCAGCTCTGGAAAGGTGATCGTATCGAATTTCAACATGGCAATTTGCAGACGCGCGAAGTCCTGCAGGATCGGATCGACCGACTCGTCTCTGGCGATCCGGTCGTAGCCGGCCACGGCGTCGAGCGTGTTGCCCTCGGTCGCGTTGTTGGCGGCAAGCCGCAGGCGGGCGAGGACCGCGTAGCCGGGCGGCGCATTGGGAACGAGGTCCTCCAGGGTCCGCTGCGCGTCGGACGAGCGCTTGGCGTTGAACTCGGTCAGGGCCACGAGATACTGGGTGCTGGCCGCCTGATTGGCCTGCAGCATCCGGCCTTCGTAGTACTTCCAGCCACCGACCCCGACGACCAACAGCACCACGCCCGCCAGGATGAAGGTGCCGTATTTGTCCCAGAGCTTGAGAAGCTGCTCGCGCCGCAGTTCCTCGTCGATCTCCCGGGACATCAAGTCTTTGAGCGAATCGGCCATGTCCGCGTGCGTCTCGTAAAGTTGGATCGGCAATGCCAGCGCCGCCGACGAAGCCGGTGCCGGCCGGTTGGTGCCCGTTTCAGTGCCCGCGTTATAGCCAATTTGCCGGAAGTGGTGAGGTTTTTTCGCTGGCGGCCCACTTGCCGCAGTCGAGCCCGGCGCCGGGCAGGCGTCGGTCTCCGCCGGCGGCTTGCTGATGGCAACGGTTTGGCAAGCAAGCGGCAAACGCGGCGGAACCGCGGCGGCGCTCGCACAGTTAAGGGGTTGCGGGGGGCCGGAGGCCCCAATGACGAGACTTGCGAACACCCTCCAGAAGAACACTTTCGATAGTCGCTCTCCCTTTCAGCCCTGCAGCGCCGCTCCAGCCGAGAAGGACCTCCTGGAGGCGGAGAAGCGCGTCACGGACCAGGAGGCGCATGTGCTGCGCCTGATCGTCCAGGGCGCGCCCACCCAGTCTGCCGAGGATCTGCTGCGCCGGTTGATGGCCGCGGCCGAAGCCATGCGGGAGCGGCGGCGCCCCGCGCGCGGATAGCGCGCCGCCGGCCAAGCCCACGCTTTTAGGCGCGGACGGTTTACCATGCCCAGTCGCCGGGTCTCGCCCGCCCCCTCTCGCCCTGTTTAAGGCACTGACAGAGCGCTGAAAACGCGCCGCCGCCGAACGGGGACGAGACCTGACATGATCGATCGCTTCCTCACCCGCATCGCGGGGGCCCGCAGCTTCGCGGGCAAGCTGTGGGTGCTGACGCGGCCCTACTGGTACGCCCAGGAACGGCACCGGATCGCGCTCTGGGGCTTCGGCGTCACCGTCACCGAGTACGTGATCGCGCGTACACTGCTGGTCGCCAGCATCGCGTTGAGCGTCCTCATCGTCTACATCTCCAAGCTGATCAATTCCTGGAACGCGCGCTTCTTCAATGCGCTGCAAGAGCGCAACGCGGAGGTATTCTGGTCCGAGCTCGGCTACTGGGTGGTGCTGGTGGCGGTGTTCATCGTCGCCGTGGTCTATCGCACCTGGCTGATGCAGCTGCTCACCATCCGCTGGCGGCGCTGGCTGAGCGAGGTCTACTTCCGCGACTGGCTTGCCGGCCGCACCTACTACCACATGGAGCTGACCCGGCACGGCGTCGGCAACCCCGAGCAGCGCATCGAGCAGGACTGCAATTCCTTCACCTCGCAGACATTGAACATCGCGCTCGGCCTGCTGCTGCAGGTGATGACGCTCGTCACGTTCACGGCCGTGCTGTGGGAGCTGTCGCACGGATTCGTGCTGCCGTTGTTCGGCGGCATCAACGTGCCGGGCTACATGATGTGGGCGGCGGTGGCCTATGCCGTGGCGGGATCGTGGGCAACCTACGTCATCGGCCGGCCGCTCGTGCGCATCAACTTCGCGCTGGAGCGATACAACGCCGACTTCCGCTACCGCATGGTGCGCATCCGCGAGCACGCCGAGAGCATCGCGCTCTACCACGGCGAGCCGGTGGAAGCGCGGCGCCTCAGCGGTGCCTTCACGCGCATCTTCGCCACGTGGTGGGCCTACATGCGCTACAACAAGCGGCTCACCTGGCTCACCTCGTTCTACGGCCAGGCGGCGGTGATTTTCCCCTACATCGTGGCCGCGCCCCAGTACTTCGCCGGCCAGATCGGCCTCGGCACCATGACCCAGACCGCCGACGCCTTCGGCCAGGTGCAGGGCTCGCTCTCCTGGTTCGTGGACAGCTACACCCAGCTCGCCGCCTGGAAGGCCACCGTGGACCGGCTCACCACCTTCGGCGAGGCCATGGTGCGGGCAAAGCGGGCCGACCTTAAGAGCGCGATCGACATCCGGCCCCAGGCGATCCCCGAGTTGCAGCTCCACGACGTGGACCTCGACCTGCCCGACGGCACGCCGCTGCTGCGCAACGTCAACCTGGCCGTCCGCAGCGGCGAGGCGGTGGTGCTGCGGGGCCCCTCGGGCAGCGGCAAGACCACCCTGTTCCGCGCGCTGGCGGGGCTGTGGCCGTACGGGCGGGGGCGCATCGCCATGCCGCCGGCGGGCGCCCGCACCCTGTTCCTGGCGCAGCGGCCCTACCTGCCCATCGGCACCCTCAAGGACGCCCTGTGCTATCCCGACCCGTCGGACCCCGTCCCCGACCGGGAGTGCCGCGACGCGCTCGAGGCGTGCGGGCTGTGGCATCTCTCGGCCCGGCTCAACGAGACCGCCAACTGGTTGCTGGTGCTCTCCGGCGGCGAGAAGCAGCGGCTGGCCTTCGCCCGCGCGCTCATCTACCGGCCGGACTGGCTGTTCCTCGACGAGGCCACGGCCGCACTGGACGAGCCGGCCGAACGGCACATGTACCAGCTCCTGCGCCAGCACCTGCCCGGCGCCACCGTGATCAGCATCGCCCACCGCCCAGCCGTGGTGGCCTTCCACGACCGCCAGATCAGCGTCGATCCGACCGGGCAGCGGGTGGTGAGCGAGACGGTGCGGACTTCCGCCTAAGCAGATTCTCCTCGTTGGCCCAACGCAAGCCGGCAAAGACCGTTATGCCTCCGGACCCTGACGGACGCAGACCGGAGGAAGTGTGCCATTTGCAGACCAACGCACGACGGCAAGAGCCTGTATGGGGTGCCGACGCGATACATGGTGCCGTGTTGCCGACCCGCGGGTCGACCGCAGTCTAGCTCTGCGATGCGGCAGACCGCGCTCAGTGTTTACTTATCTGGCGGAAGTCAAATATCCGCCATCACGTAGCTCACGGTTGCGAAATCACGACACCCTTCTTCCAATCGAAGCCGCAAAAGGAGGGGAAAGGAGATTTGTCCTTTGATGCGGCCGTCGACTCTGCCAACCGAGTTTTGCGTTCCGAATTGCGAGGTTCAGGCCATCGGTTCGAGGGCGGAGTCTATGCTTGGCTTTTATGG
>DATMZP010000327.1:0-5837 GCA_035573595.1 Hyphomicrobiaceae bacterium | reverse complement strand
TACGGCGAGTTCCTGATCGGCGGCGCCTTCATCGCCTTCTTCACGGTCATGAACCGGTGGCAGCTCAACCCGCTGCTCAGCCTGTTCGCGAGCGTGCCCATCGCCTTCGTCCTCAACTGGCTGATCTACCGGTTGCTGATGGTGCCCCTGGTGCGGCGCGCCCCGGACCAGGACGCGCTCGATGCCGACGTGGTGCTCGTCACCTTCGGCCTGTTCTTCGTGCTGCAGGGCCTGGCGCTGGTAGGCTGGAGCGGCGACCTGCGCGGATACTCGTTTCTGGCGGAAGGGCGCAATGTGTTCGGTGCGGTCGTCGCGCTCAACCGACTGCTGGCCTTCCTCGGCGCCTGCGTCCTGGCGCTGGCGCTGTTCCTGATCCTGCGGCACACGCGGGTGGGCGCGGCGCTCAGGGCCATCACCATCGATCCCGTGGCCGCCGAGCTGATGGGCGTTGATGTCCGCAAGTTCTCCGCCATCGCGTTCGCCGCCGGAGGCGCGCTGGCGGCGACGGCCGGGATGCTGGTCAGCACGTTCAACTCCTTCAGCGCCACCTCCGGCGGCGACTACACGCTGAAAGCGCTGATCGTGGTGATCATGGCCGGCGTGGGCCGGGTGACGGGCACGCTGGCGGCCGGCCTGCTGCTGGGCGTGGTCGAGCAGATGGGCGGTTACCTGCTCGATCCGGGCCTGACTCTGGCCATCAACTTCGGCCTGTTCACGCTCATCCTGCTGCTGCGGCCGACGGGGCTCTTCACCCGTGCTTGAGTGGGCGCGCAAAAATCCGTGGATCTGCACTGCGCTGGCGCTCGGCGTGCTCGTGCTCGCCCTGCTGCCGCAGCTGGTCTCGAGCTACGTGGTCCAGCTCTGCATCTCCATCTACGCCAACGTGGCGCTGGCCACGGCCTGGGCGTTCTTCTCCGGCGCCACGCGCTACATCTCGCTCGCCACGGCGGCGTTCTTCGGCGTCGGCATCTACGCGCTGGCGATTCTGCACGCGTACCTGCCGCTGCCGCTTGCGCTGGCCGCGTCGGCGCTCGCCGGCTTCCTCGTCGCGCTGCTCGTGGGCCTCTCGACGCTGCGGCTGCGCGGGGTCTACTTCGTGGTCTTCACGTTCGGACTGACCGAGCTCATCCACCAGGTCGTCAACTGGTCGGCCATCAAGAGCCGCACCGTCACCCGCTATATCTTCACCGACGCGTCGCGCGTGGAGATCTACGAGACGCTGCTCGGCATTACGCTCTTCACCATCGCCGCCAGCTGGTATGTGAGCCGCACCCGGCTCGGCTACGCGCTCCGCGCCATCGGCGAGGACGAGACGGTGGCGCGCCATACCGGCATCGACACCACGCGGGTGAAGGTCCTGTGCTTCGCCGCCTCCGCCGCGGTCATGGCGCTGGTGGGCGCCGTGCTGACGCTGCAGTACCCCTACGTCGACGCCAGCATCGCCTTCAACAATACCTGGTCGTTCGAGGTGCTGATCGCCGCCCTGCTGGGCGGGCCCGGCCGCCCGTGGGGGCCGGCGGTGGGCGCCATCCCGCTCGTGCTGCTCAAAGACCAGCTGGTGGGCAGCCTCTACTTCACGATTGCGCTCGGCCTGTGCTTCGTCGCGGTGGTCTACGTGCTGCCCGGCGGCGTCGCACCGCTGATCGAGCGCTGGTATGGCGCCTTCGATGCGGCGGCCCTGCGGCAGGCGCTGCGCACCGGCAGGCTGCCAGAGGGCTGGAGAGGGGGCCGGGACTGGCCGCGGCGGCTCAAGCTGGGCGTCAAGGCCGGCCTGGCGCGGCTCAACGGGCTGTGGAGGCTGTAGGCGGTGGTGAGGCCTGGGACCGGCGTGGCGCTCAGCATCCGCGGCCTCCACAAGGCCTTCGGCGGGCTCGTCGCCGTGCGCGACCTGTCCTTCGATGTCGCTGACGGCGCCATCACCGGCCTGATCGGCCCGAACGGCTCGGGCAAGACCACCGTGCTCAACCTCGTCACCGGCGAGCTGCGCCCCGACCGCGGCGCCGTCATCCTGGACGGGCAGGATATCGCCGGCTGGCCGCCGTTCCGCATCTGCCGCGCCCGGATCGCCCGCACCTTCCAGCTGGTGCGCGTGCTGCCCACCATGACGGTGCGGGAGAACGTCATGCTGGGGCGCATGTTCGGCAGCGCGCCGGCCGACCTGGCTCACGCCGCAGCCGAGGCCGAGGCTCTGATCGAGCGCGTCGGCCTCGGCGGACGCGCGGACCTGCGCGGCGCCCAGCTCACCTACATCGACCAGAAGCGGGTGGAGCTGGCGCGCGCGCTCGCCTGCCGCCCGCGGCTCCTGCTGCTCGACGAGTGGCTCGCCGGCCTCAACCCGACGGAGCTGCAGACCGGCATCGGCCTCATCGGCCGCATCCGCGCCGAGGGCATCGCCATCGTCATGGTGGAGCACGTGATGGAAGCCATCCGCGCGCTCTGCGACACGGTCGTGGTCATGAACGCCGGCGAGCGGATCGCCGCCGGCACACCGGAGGCTGTGCTGTCCGACCCCGCGGTCATGCGCGCCTATCTCGGAGCCGACGATGCTGCGGCTTGAGAACGTCACCGTCGCCTACGGCAAGCACCAGGCGCTGCATCGCGTCTCGCTTGAGGTCGCGCCCGGGCGGACCACGGTGATTCTGGGCGCCAACGGCGCCGGCAAGACCACGCTGCTCAACACCATCGCCGGCCTGGTGCGGCCCCAGCCCGGCGGGCACATCCTGTTCGAGGGCCGGTCCATCGAGGCCGAGCCGACGCACCGCATGGTGGCGGCCGGCATCGCCCTGGTGCCCGAGGGCCGCCGCCTGTTCGGACAGATGACCGTCATGGACAACCTGCGCATGGGCGCCTACGTCCGCCATGGGCGGGCCGCCGAGGAGCGCCGGATGGCCGGCGTGCTCGCCATGTTTCCGCGGCTTGCCGAGCGGCGCGGCCAGCTCGCCAACACCATGAGCGGCGGCGAGCAGCAGATGGTGGCGATCGCCCGCGCCCTGATGTCGGGGCCGAAGCTGCTCCTGCTCGACGAGCCCTCGCTGGGCCTGAGCCCGCTCTTGGTGAAGGACCTGTTCGCGGCGCTCCACAAGATCAAGGCGCAGGGACAGTCGCTGATCCTGGTGGAGCAGAGCGTGCGCCAGAGTCTGCGGCTCGCCGACTACGTCTACGTGCTGGAGAACGGCCGCATCGTGCGCGGCGGCCGGCCCGCCGAGATCGAGGGCGACGAGGCGATCCAGAAGGCCTATCTCGGCCTTGCCGGCAGGCGCCCGCAGGCAACCTCGGCAGCAACCCTGGCGATGCCCGCGGGACGGCTGCCGGAGACGACTGACGGTATGAGACGGGTGCGTGCGGCAGGCGGCTTCCGGAGCCTCTACGCGCGCAGCGTCGGTGCGGCACCGGGCGCCGAGCCGGCGGCCCCGAAGGAGGAGCGAGCGATGACAGGCGAGCCCACGTTTTTCGCGAACGCCGCCGGCGGCGGCTTCTTCCATCCCTTCGCGCGCTCCGTTGGGCACAAGCCCACGGCTCCCGTCTGCCCCGCCCCGGCGTCCGCGGCCGCACCGCAGGCCGCTCCCGCCGTCCGACGCGAGAAGATTCCCACCACCGGCGGTTTCATCAATCCGCGCGCCATGAACCCGCAGGCCCGCCCGGAGCGGCTGTAGGTTTCCGCCCGTTGTCACGCCCAAGGGCGCTGAGTAGTTTCATCGCAAGACACATCCATAACCGAGGCAAGATCGCAATGCCCCAGCACCTGCTGCCCACCACCGTCGTCGGCAGCTATCCGCAGCCCGACTGGCTCGTGAACCGCGACATGCTGTCGAAGAGCGTGCCGCGCGTGCGCATGAACATCTGGCGCGTGCGGGACGACTGGCTGGAGCAGGCGCAGGACGACGCCACGCTCCTCGCCATCCGCGACCTGGAGCGGGCCGGCATCGACATCATCACGGACGGCGAGATCCGGCGCGAGAGCTACTCCAACCGCTTCGCCACAGCGCTCGAAGGCATCGATCTCGACAGGCCGGGGCAGGTCAAGTCGCGCTCGGGCCACCGCACCCCGGTGCCGCGCGTGGTCGGCAGGATCAGGCGCAGGGGGCCGGTGGAGGTGCGCGACATGAAGTTCCTGCGCGCCAACACCGATCGGCTGGCGAAGATCACCCTGCCCGGCCCCTTCACCATGAGCCGGCAGGCGATCAACGAGCACTACAAGGACGATGACGAGATGGTGATGGACTACGCGGTGGCCGTGAACGCCGAGGCCAAGGACCTCGTCAAGGCCGGCGCCGACGTGATCCAGCTCGACGAGCCGTGGCTGCGCCAGGACCCGGACGCCGCCAAGCGCATCGCCGTGAAGGCCATCAACCGGGCGCTGGCCGGCATCAGCGTGCCCACCATCGTGCACCTGTGCTTCGGATACGCGGCGCTGGTGCCGGGCGAGACCAAGCCCGTCGGCTACTCGTTCCTGCCGGAGCTGGCCGACTCGACGGCCGACCAGATCTCCATCGAGGCCGCCCAGCCGAAGCTCGACCTCGGCGTGCTGCACGACCTGTCGCCCAAGAAGATCCTGCTCGGCGTGCTGGACCTGGGCGACATCAAGGTGGAGACGCCCAAGAAGGTGGCCGATCGCATCCGCAAGGGCTTGAAGCACCTGCCGGCCGAGCGGCTGATCCCGGCGCCCGACTGCGGCATGAAGTACCTGCCGCGCGAGGTGGCGCTCGGCAAGCTCAAGGCACTGAGCGAGGGGGCGGCGATTGTGCGGGCGGAGATCTCGTAGACTGGGCTGGGCGCGAAGGGCCATAACCCAACATTGGCTCGTGAGATATGTCGGGTTGCGGGCCGAAGCCTCGATCTATCTCCGCGGCCACCTGGATATTGGGCACCATGCGTTGGAGGGGGCTTTGTCTCGATCTGCATTCATTGCCGGGTTTGCGGCTTCCCTTATGCTGTCGGCGGTTGCCGTCCGCGCGCAGGCGCAACCGCCCGCCGGGCCGTTCAACGCCGTCGTTCCGGCGGCCTCGCAGAGCGCGCGCGAGGTGCTGGTCCAGGTGCGGCCTGCGGTCATCCAGATCAAGAGCTTCTTCGGCAGCAATACCGCCCAGGCCTCCCACGGCACCGGCTTCGCGGTCAAGGAAGGCGGGGTGTTCATAACGAACTACCACGTGGTCGCTGAGAAGGTGCAGTACCCGGGGAAGTACCGGCTCGAGTACCGCACAGCCGAGGGACAGACCGGCGCGATCGCCGTGCTTGCGATCGATGTGAGGCACGACCTCGCTCTCGTTCGCGCCGCCGATTACGCGCCGGTGCCGCTCAGGCTCCAGACCGAGTCCGAGATCAAGGGCGATCGTGCCTACTCCGTCGGCTTTCCTTTGGACGTCGGGCTGACCATCACCGAAGGAATATCCAACGGCAAGGTCGATGGCTCTTTCGACCCACGCATCCACTACTCCGGGGCGATCAACGCGGGCATGTCCGGCGGACCGGCGCTGAACGCAGCGGCCGAGGTCATCGGGGTCAACGTGTCGGGCTACCGCTTCGAGCAGCTGGTCAGCTTCCTTGTGCCCACGGCGCACGTTCTGGCGCTGTCCGGCCGCTCCCTGAACGGTGAGGCCGGTATCGAGCTGAAGAGAGAGGTTGCGGCCCAGCTGCACGCCCATTCCGCCGACCTGCTGGCGGCCTTCGACGGCGCGATGCAGACGCAGGCGGCGATGTGAACCACATCGACGCCCGCATGCGCATCTATCCGCCCGTTCTGCCGCTGCGCGCTGCCGACAAGCTGGAGGACTACTTCAACAAGGCCAATGCCCTGCGCGAACGTGCGAACAAAAGGCTCGCCGACGCTCTGGCCGACG
>DATMZP010000326.1:0-3292 GCA_035573595.1 Hyphomicrobiaceae bacterium | reverse complement strand
GATCGCCTGCGCGCCCTTGGGTGTCAGGTGCAGGCCGCGTCCGCGACGGCCGGCGGGCGGGTCCATGGTGATGTGGCCATCCTTCAGAAGCCGCTTGAGGTTGCGCGACAGCGTGGATTTCTCGATGTCGAGCGTGTGGCCGATCTCGACGGCCGTGATGCCGTCCTGCTGGGCGAGCTGAGTGAGCAACGTGAACTGGCTGGCGGTAATGCCGAGGGGACGCATGGCATCGTCGTAGACGCGCGTGATGATCCGGTTGAGCTGCCGGATGCGGGTCGAGAGACAGGTCGCCGACGTGTTCTCGGCGATCTCCGTGATATTGGACGGCGCGGTCACACCGCCATGGGTCATCATGTTCATGGGGCATTCCTCTCTGCCCAGACTCCAAATGCGGGAATGCCTCGATTCGGGTCGCCCTGTCACCCCATGCGGTTGCAGCGAACAGGCGAGATGGAGAGTGGGGATACGGTGAGTATCGGATATCGGATATGAGAGAGTCCGGCCTTCACCCCCGGCGTCTCTTCCGCCAATCCTGTTGGGCGATTGACATTACGGCACGAAACTCACCGATCTCGGCAGCTCACCACTCGCCGATGTGATCCATCGGCACCGCCTTGTAGCCCAGCGCGGCGTCGGCCGGGGCGGGAACCGATACGGCATCGCTGTAGAGCGTGCCCTCATGGAAGAAATAGGTGATGACCGTGCGGTAGTTGCCGATCTTCTCATGCTCCGCCGTCCGCAGCACGCTGCGGGTCGTTGCCACCACGCTGGCGAACTCCCGGTTGGCAATGCCCCGCTGCAGCCGCTTGTCGTCCAGCATTTCCTCAAGGATTCCAGTGGCGATGAGGGCCAGGTCGCGGCCGATCCATTCGGTCACGGACGGGCGCTTCTCGATGGCGGGCACCGACAAGGCCTGCAGCCGGAGGTTCGGCGTGCGCGACAGGGCGCGCGGGAACGGGCAGTGCGGGATCGCCGCGGCGAGGCTATCGAGCAGGTTGCCGGGCGGCTGCCAGCCGAGATCGCGCAAGCGGCGCTGCCAATCGAGGTTGGGGCTGTCCTCGCCGCGCTCCCACCTGGAGATGGTGCGCTGGGATACCCCCACCAGCAACGCCATGCGGACCTGGGTCAGTCCATGCCGCAAGCGATAGCGTTTGATCAAGCGCTCCAGCCGTCAGTCAGCAAAGGAAGCCCCCACCCCGCGCGCGGACGCCACTCTACGTTGATAACTACTGGCAGACGCTATTAGACGTTGAGATGTCGATGACACTCCCAGTACAACCCTACCTTGACGTTCTTCAGGCGTAAATCGCGCATTGGATCAACGACCAACGAGCGGGAGTGAGGCGTGGCGTCCAATAAACTCATGCATAGGCCGATCTATCTCCAGGTCTGCGACGCGCTGACGGAGCGCATCGGCAAGGGCGAGTGGAAGCCGGGCCAGGCCCTCCCCAACGAGATCGATCTGGCGCGCGATCTGGGGGTCAGCTCTGGCACCGTGCGCAAATCCCTCGACCTGCTGGAGAGCAACCGCATGCTCACCCGGCGCCAGGGCCGTGGCACGTTCGTGACCGATCCCGCCGCCAACGGACTGGCCGACCGGTTCCACGCCATCCGTGGTCCCGATGGCGAGATGCGTGCCGGCACCATCGAGGTGGCCGAGATCGCCCAGGACGGCGCCAGCGAAGAGGAGGGCGCGCGGCTGCGCCTCGGCAAGGGCGACCTGATCTGGCGCCTCAAGCGCATCCGCCGCGACCGCGAGCGCGCCTTCATGTGCGAGCGGATCGCCCTGCCGGCGAAGCTGTTCCCGCAGGTGGGTGCCGACGCCTCGAGTCGTATCGTGGCGCTGGCCCACCGCAGCGGCCTGATGCTGGGTGCCGCCAAGGAGCGCATTCTGCTGGGCGCGGCCTCCTCCGAGACCGCCGGGATGCTCGCCGTTGCGCCGAGCACGCCGGTGCTTATCCTCGACCGCGTGCTGCACACCGCCGACGGGCAGCCCGTGGAGTGGCGCCGCGCGGAGTGCCATATCGGGGCAGGATACTACCTGGCGTCGCTCGCAAGGGGCAGCCCGGCGGCCGCGTGACCGCTGCACAGGCTCTGCACCGGCGCCACGCTCCCAAGTCTAACGCTCGCTCAGCGGCTTGCCGGTGTAGTCCGGCATCCGCCATGTGGCCCACAGGCTGACCAGGGCGCACGCGAGGATATAGGCGGCGATGGCATAGGGTGTGCCGTAGCGCGCGAACAGCCAGGTCGCGATCAAGGGGGCGGGGCCGCCGGCGATCACCGATGCGAGCTGGTAGCCAAGCGAGGCCCCGCTGTAGCGCAGCCGGCCGGGAAACGCCTCGGCGATCAGCGCCGCCTGCGGCCCGTACATGATGTCGTGCGGGATGAGGGAGAGGACGATGGCCAGGAAGATCAGGGCCGGCCAGCCGCTGCCGAGCATGGCGAAGTAGAGGAAGCCGAACACCCCGGTGAGCGCGGCGCCGAGCATGTAGATGCGCCGGCGTCCGTAGAGGTCGGAGAGGTGGCCGAAGAGCGGGATGGTGACGAACGACAGGACGGCAGCCACCAGCACCGCCGTGAGCACGAAGTCGCGCTCGACCTTCAGCGTCCCGACTGCGAAGGCGAACACGAAGGCCGTGAAGATGTAGAACGGTGCCTGCTCGGCCATGCGCGCGAGCGCGCTCAAGCCGATCTCGCGCGCATGGTTGCGCAGCACCATCGGCACCGGCGCGCGCTCCAGCCGCTCCTGTGCCTGCAGCCTGGCGAACGTCGGCGTCTCGAGAATTCCGAGCCTGATGTAGAGGCCAACGGCCACCAGCACGATGCTGAGGACGAAGGGAAGCCGCCAGCCCCACACGAGGAACTGGTCGCCGGAGATGTGGCTGAATGCCAGCACGGCAAGATTGGCCAGGAACAGCCCGCACGGCACGCCGAACTGCGGCCAGGAGGCGATGAACCCGCGCGAATGGTTCGACCGCGCCCATTCCATGGAGAGCAGCACCGAGCCGCCCCATTCCCCGCCTACACCGATGCCCTGGACAAAGCGCAGGACGGTCAGGATCACCGCGCCCCAGATGCCGATGCTCTCGTAGGTGGGAACGAAGGCAACCAGGAACGTGGCGACGCCCATCAGCAGGAGCGTGGCAATCAGGGCCGCCTTGCGGCCCATGCGGTCGCCATAGTGGCCGAAGATGGCGGCTCCCACGGGCCGCGCGGCAAAGCCCACCGCGTAGACAGCGAACGCTTCCAGGGTGCCGACGAGCGGATCGGAATGCGGGAAGTAGAGCTTGGC
>DATMZP010000325.1:0-7094 GCA_035573595.1 Hyphomicrobiaceae bacterium | reverse complement strand
CAGGAAGGTGCACGCATCCACACCGCCGGCGACGAATGCAAGCAGCACCGGCACCGCGGGCGGTGCCCTGAAATCTGCCGGCGAAGAGGAGGCGATGGCCATGGTGCTCACTCTCTGGCATGGCGCGGAACGGGACGCCCCGTTGGGTCAGCCACGGCGGGTCACGGCCTTCGCCCGACCAGCCCTATCCTGCTGGGCTACCCACAACGTCCGCTGCGAACCGGTCCACCGTCTCCGCCTCAGTATCCCACGCGCACATCAGGCGGAAGCCGTCGCCCCACGGATAGAAGCGCCAGCCCTTCTGCTGCAGGCGCTCCGCCACCCCCGCGGGCATCCGCACGAAGACGGCGTTGCTCTCCACGGGCGCCATGGCGTCGACGCCCGGTACCTTGCCGATGCACTCCCACAACCGCCGCGCCATGGCGTTGGCGTGCTGCGCGTTGCGGAGCCAGGCGCCGCTCTCCAGCACGGCCGTCCAGGGGGCCGTGACCAAGCGCATCTTGGAATTGAGGTGGCCGGCCTGCTTGATGCGCCATTCGAACTCCGCCGCCAGGGCCTTGTCGAAGAACACCACCGCCTCGCCGGCGGCGAGCCCGTCCTTCACCCCGCCGAGACACAGCACGTCGATGCCGGCGCGCCAGGTGATGTCGGCCGGGGCGCAGCCGAGAGCGGCCACGGCGTTGGCGAGGCGGGCGCCGTCCATATGCACCGTGAGGCCGTGACGGCGCGCTACCTCCGTGAGGGCCGCGATCTCCTCGCGGGTGTAGAGGGTGCCCATCTCGGTGGCCTCGGTGAGCGAGACCGCCCGCGGCTTGACGCTGTGCACGCCGCGCCTGGCCGCGGCCAGCGCCTCCACCGCGGCGGGCGTCAGCTTGGCCAGCGGCGTGTCGGCCGCGAGGAGAGAGGCGCCGCCGCTGCAGAAGCCCACCGCGCCCGCCTCGTCGGCGGCCACGTGGCTGTCGGCGTGGGCGATGACGGCGTGATAGGAGCGGCAGACCTGCGCCAGCGCCAGGGCGTTGGCCGCGGTGCCGCTGAAGACGAAGAAGACCGCGCAGTCGGTCTCGAACAGCGCCCGCAGCGCCTTGCAGGCCCGCTCGGTCCAGGCGTCGCCGCCGTAGCCCGCGGCATGCCCCTCGCGGTTGGCGGCGATGAGGGCCTCCAGCGCCTCGGGGCAGAGGCCGGCGTTGTTGTCGGAGGCGAAGTGCTGCTGCGGCATGGGCGGAAACTCGGAAGCGGGCAGGTGTCGACGACACAATGTATTTCAGAGGGCCATTGCCGGAAAGGATCTGCGCGGCGCCGCGCATGGCGCTGCAACGGCGTCAAAGCTGACGCCGCGGGGCTGTCGCCGGGTCGGGTGTGCTGCCTGCGGACGCAATTGGGACAAAGCCAAGCGTGTAGGTCGGGCGCCCGCGTGGACGCCTGACCTGAAAACGACCGTCCGCTCTCAGGACGATGCGGTAGAAGCCCTTAGGTCTTGGGCTCCGTGGGCGGCGGCGTTGCTGCTGGCGGCGACGCCGGTGGCGACGTGGCGGGGGATTGCTGCGGTTGTGTTGTCGACGGCGGCGATGGCGGGGTCGTTGGTGCTTTCTCACTCCCTCTCATTGAGTAATAGGCCACGGCGACAACCACCGCCGCGGCGACGGCCGCACCGATGAGCAGGTTCTTTCCGGACATGCAAGGGCCTCCCCGTTTGTTGGCTCAGAAAGGTCAAGCGAAGAATGCAGGCCGCAGGCTAGACCCGCTGCAATGTCGGTTAACGTGGTCCGCGCGCTCGGGTTCCAGTGATCGCCCGAGTTTCGCCTCACCGTCGGCCCCGTTATGCTCCACATGATCGTTAGCGGCATCGCCGGTCTGCGGACGCGAACGGATCAAGGCGCGATCCCGCCCGCTCTGCAGCGCATCGAGCAGCATGCGGGTGGAGGGGTGGCGCGGGGCCTCGAACAGCTCGGCGGCCGTCG
Source organism: Hyphomicrobiaceae bacterium (assembly GCA_035573595.1). GTDB lineage: Bacteria > Pseudomonadota > Alphaproteobacteria > Rhizobiales > Hyphomicrobiaceae > AWTP1-13. The sequence goes on along the minus strand of DATMZP010000325.1, from coordinate 5,136 downwards.
CCGTCTCGACTATGCAGTTGACGCGGGGCCGCGAAAATCCCATTTACCGGTCAGCCATGATGCTCATGGCACTTCAGGGAGACGAGTTCCAACCATGTCTAGCGACAGCCAAAGTAGGACCGTGCCGCTGCCGGTCGTGACGGCCTAGCGCTAGCCAGGCTCACCACGACGGGCACCGGCCCGGTCGAAGGAAGGTGAGCCATGAACTCCGAGATCCGCTTCCTCGCCCAGCACCTGCTGCATGCCGGCCTCGGCCCGCTCAGCGAGCGGGACCGGCGCGTCATTGCGCGCATCGCCCGCCGCATGAGCAGCGCGCCCAACGTCAACCGCGAGTTCGAGAAGAGCCTGACTTTCGGCGAGAGGCTCGCCGACAAGGTCGCCGCCGTCGGCGGCTCGTGGAGCTTCATCGTCGGGTTCTGCCTGTTTCTGGTGGTGTGGGCGGTGGTGAATGCCGCGGTCCTGGTCCAGACCGCGTTCGACCCCTACCCGTTCATCTTTCTCAATCTGCTTTTGTCGATGCTGGCGGCGCTGCAGGCGCCTGTCATCATGATGAGCCAGAACCGGCAGGCGGCGAAGGACCGCCTCGCCGCCGCGCTCGACTACGAGGTCAACGTCAAGGCCGAGGCGGCCATCGCCGAGCTGCACGACAAGGTGGACCGGCTGGCGGAGCTGATGGCGGGCCTGGACCGCGGCGCCGAGCCGGGTGCCTCCCAGGCCCTGCCGCTCGACGAGGAGATCGCACCGGACGAGCAGATGGCGGCAGCCTGAAAAGTAGAAAAGTAGGGCGGATTAGGCGATAGCCGTAATCCGCCGAGGTGACGGTGCGGCGGATTACGGGCTTCGCCCTAATCCGCCCTACTTTTTCTGGAGGCTGCTCATGCTTGATCTCCCCAGCTCATGGCTCGTCTGGGCGCTGCTGTCGGCGGTGTTCGCCGCCCTCACGGCGATCTTTGCCAAGGTCGGCGTCGAGAACATCAACCCGGATCTGGCCACCTTCATTCGCACGATCGTCGTGCTGGCCGCGCTCGGCGGCATTCTCGCCGCCCGCGGCCTGCTCCAGCCGCTCACGGGGATCGCGGGCCGCACCTATCTGTTCCTGGCGCTGTCCGGGCTGTGCACGGGCGCCTCGTGGCTCTGCTACTTCCGTGCCCTGCAGGTGGGGGACGCCGCGCGCGTGGCGCCGATCGACAAGCTCAGCGTCGTACTGGTGGCGATCTTCGGTGTCCTGTTCTTGAGCGAGCACCTGAGCGCCAGGAACTGGGCGGGCATCGCCATGATTGCGGTGGGGGCCGTGCTCGTTGCCCTGAAGTAAGGAGGGCAACATCGATTCGTTGCGCGATGGGAGCGCAGGCGCTGATGCTCTCTTGGCCTGACAGGCGTGATCCGACGATCTCTTGCGCGCCGCCCGCCGCTAAGCTTGTTGTTGCGAAGATTCTGCTGCCGGTTTGAAGGCCGCTATCCTGCCGCAAGGTTCGGGAGAAGACATGCAGGAGCCGGAACGACGGAACGATCGCTTGGACGGCAGTGGGCCGCCGCGAATCGACGCGACATTTCGCAACGGCTCCGTTACGGCGGTGGGCATCGTCATCGGGTTTTCCCTGGGCTTTCTAAGTCAATGGCATCGAACCCGATCAGCTGGAGCAAGGTCGATATTGCTGCCGCCATTCCGATCATCCTCGGCATTGCCCTCCAGGGTAAGGCGTTCGCCGATCTGCTCTCTATAGTTTCCCTTGTCCTGGCCAAATACGAGCGTGCACGGGTGGTCTTTCTTGTCGACCTGTCGCTGGTGGCTGCCGGGGTGGCGATCGCCATCCTGCTCGACATTCTGGGATTGGGCCCCCGCACGCTCTCGCCTTAGCCTGGGTGACCGCTCGGACCCACCGTGCCTCCACGGCCTGGCCCACCGGGAGGCAGCGCCGGCACCTCCGGGCTTTACGAAACTTTGCGTTGCAGAGAACGATGCGAAACCCTCGCCGTTTCAGGTTGTTTCCGGACGATTTGGCGTCGGACGGCGGGAAGGAGGCATCAATGGCGAAGGCGGGTCCGACAACGCCCGGTCCGGAAGAGCAGCTCGGGAGAGCGGGACCGCCGGAAGGCAGCGACAAAGCGAATGTCCTGATCCGGCCGCCAATGGCGTTGGCGCTCGCCGCCGCCGGAGGGCTTGCAGCCGCCTGGCTCTATCCGTTGTCGTTGTTGCCGGCGTTCATCCCGGCTGGCTGGGTTGGGCCGCCGTGTTTGCCCTCGGCTTCGCGCTCGCGGTCTGGGCGGTGGCGACCATGCGCCGCGCAGGAACGCGGTTCGAGACGCATCAACCGGCGGCGCGGATCGTGACCACCGGACCCTATCGCTTCGCGCGCAATCCGATCTACGCCGGCATGTTTCTCGCCCTGATCGGCCTGGCCATCGGCGTCGACAGCCTTTGGCCGCTCGTGGCGCTCGCCGTGTTCTATCTCGTCATCCGCTACGGAGTTGTTGCCCGCGAGGAGGCTTATCTGGAACGCAAATTCGGCGACGCCTATCTCGACTACAAGGCGAGGGTGCGCCGCTGGGTCTAGACGCCTAGATCCGCCCTGCCTCCACCGCATGGCACGCGACGGCCCGGCCATCCCGCGCCGTCAGGGCCGGCACGTCGCGGCGGCATGGCTCGTAGGCGTGGGGGCAGCGGGGGTGGAAGGCGCAGCCGGGCGGCGGGGCGATGGGGTTGGGGGTCTCGCCCTCGATGGGGCGGCGCGGACGGCCGGTCATGCCGAGGTCAGGCAGCGCGTCGAGCAGCATGCGGGTGTAGGGGTGGCGGGGGGCCTCCAACAGCTCGGCGGCGGGCGCCGCCTCGACCATGCGGCCGAGGTACATGACGCCGATGCGGGTCGCCATGTGGCGCACCACGGCCAGGTTGTGGCTGATGAACAGGTAGGAGAGGCCCAGCCGGTCCTGCAGGTCGCGCATCAGGTTGAGGATCTGGGCCTGGACCGAGACGTCGAGGGCGCTGGTGGGCTCGTCGCACACCAGGAACTCGGGCATGGAGGAGAGCGCGCGGGCGATGCAGATGCGCTGGCGCTGGCCGCCGGAGAACTCGTGCGGGTACTTGGCGCCGTCGGTCGGATCGAGTCCGACCAGGCGCAACAGCTCGGCGACCCGGTGCTCGGTCTCGTGCCGGTCCTTGGCGAGGCCGAAGGCCTTGATCGGGTCAGCGACGATGCGGGCAACGCGCCAGCGCGGGTTGAGACTGGCGAACGGGTCCTGGAAGATCATCTGCAGGCGTCGGCGCAGCCGCTGGCGCTCGCGGTGCCGCGCCGCCTGACGCCTTGGCGCCCACATGTCGATGCCGTCAATGCTGACGCGGCCGGCGGTGGGCTGCAGCAGCCCCACCGTCATGCGCGCCACGGTGGACTTTCCGGAGCCGGACTCGCCCACCAGCGCCAGCGTCTCGCCGCGGCCGATGGAGAAGGACACGCGGTTCACGGCGACGAGCTGCCGGCGTCCCTCGCGCGCCAGGGTGCGCTCCAGCCAGGGCCTGGACACGTCGAAGAGGCGGGTGAGGCCCTCGACCTGGACGAGCGGCGGGGCCGGCGCCGTCATGTGGCCACCCCGGCGCCCGCCCCTGTCGGCTCGGCTGGCTCGACGCGCGGCTCGGCATAGAGCCAGCAGGCGGCCTCGGTGGAGGCGGCGACGACGAGGCGCTCGGGCCGCTCGCGGGTACAGCGGTCGAAGGTGTGGGCGCAGCGCGGGTGGAAGGCGCACCCCGCCGGGACGGCCGTGAGGCGGGGCATGGAGCCCGGAATCTGCGTGAGGCGCGGCACGCGCGCCGCCACGGGCGGGATGGCCCCCATCAGTCCCCGCGTGTAGGGGTGATGCGGGCTCAGAACCACATCGCGCACCGGGCCGACCTCGACGATGCGGCCGGCATACATCACCGCCACCCGGTCGGCCATCTCGGCGATAACGCCCATATCGTGGGTGATGAGCAGCACCGCGGTGCCGCGCTCGCGGCACAGCCGCTTCAGGAGAGCGATGATCTGGGCCTGGATGGAGACGTCGAGGGCGGTGGTGGGCTCGTCGGCGATGACGAGGTCGGGCTCGGCGCACAGGGCGAGCGCCAGGACGACGCGCTGGCGCATGCCGCCGGAGAACTCGTGCGGGTAGCTGTCGAGGCGCGCTTCGGCGCCCTGGATGCCGGCCTCCTGCAGCAGGGCAACGGCCCGCCTGCGTGCGTCCGCCGCCGAGATGTCCGTGTGGGTGCGGATGGTCTCGACGAGCTGGTCGCCGATGCGATAGAGCGGATTGAGGCTGGTGAGCGGGTCCTGGAACACCATGCCGATGCGCTTACCCCGCACCTTGCGCATCGCCTCGGCGGGGAGGGTGTCGATGCGGGCGCCGGCGAGGCGCACCTCGCCGCCCAGGATGCGGCCCGGCGGCTCGATCAGGCCGATGATGGCGGCGCCGGTAATCGACTTGCCGGCGCCCGATTCCCCGACCACGCCGAGAACCTCGCCGGCGGCGATGTCGAACGAGACGCCATCGACGGCGGTGAGCGTCCCCCGCCGGGTCGGGAACCCCACCTTCAAGTCTCGGACGGACAGGACAGGCTCGGTCATGGTGCTGCCGGGTCTGATCGCGTTACTACGTCGCGGCGATGAACTTCAGGTGCACCTGGCTCTCTGCGTGGCATCCTACCGGAGCCTGGGGTTGAGCGCATCGCGCAGCCAGTCGCCGAGCAAATTCACGGCCAATGCCAGCACCGCCAGGGTGATCCCGGGAAAGGCCACCATCCACCACGAGCCCGAGAACAGGTAGCGGTTGCCGATCTGGATCATGGTGCCGAGCGAAGGTTCCGTGGCCGGCAGGCCAACGCCGAGGAAGGACAGGGTCGCCTCGGTGATGATGGCCAGCGCCAGGTTGATGGTGGCAATCACCAGCACCGGGGAGAGCACGTTGGGCAGGATGTGCTGGAACATGATCTTGATCGGGCCGATGCCGATCAGGCGGGCGGCCTCGACGTACTCCTTGTTGCGTTCCACCAGCGTCACGCCGCGCACGGTGCGGGCGTACTGCACCCAGAACGACAGGCCGATCGCCAGCACCAGGATCCAGAATTTGCCGCCGTCCATCGCGTGGTTCTTGAAGATCGCCAGCGCCACG
>DATMZP010000324.1:0-4940 GCA_035573595.1 Hyphomicrobiaceae bacterium | reverse complement strand
ATGCGGGTGCGGGGCACACGCAGGTGCACGGCGAGCGCGTAGGCGCTCATGCATCGCTGCTCTCTCAGGGGTAGGGCCGTTTGGGGCGTGAGCCTAACCCACCGCTTTGATGCGAAGATGGCACGCAACGGCGGATTACGGGCTTCACCGCAATTTGCGTCACGCGGTAGCCCGCCGCCGCTGCAACTGGTCCCACAGGAGTGCGAGGCAGAAGATGGCCGCCTGGATCAGGACGATGCATGGGCCGGTGGAGCCGTTGATGTGGAAGCTGACGAGGGTGCCGAGCACGCTCGATCCGACGGCGACGGCCACGGCGACCATGAGCATGCGCTCGAAGCGGCGGGTGAGGAGATAGGCCGTGGCTCCCGGCGCCACCAGCATCGCCACCACCAGGATCACGCCGACGGCCTTCAGCGACGCGACGATGGTGAGCGACAGCAGCACCAGCAGGCCATAGTGCAGCCATTCCACCTTGAGGCCGACGGCGCGGGCGTGCCGCGGGTCGAAGCAGTAGAGCAGCAGGTCGCGGCGTTTGGCGAGGACGACGGCCAGCGTGAGCCCGGCCACCACGGCGGTCTCGATCAGGTCGCGGTCGGTGACGCCCAGCATGTTGCCGAACAGGACATGCAGCAGATGCTGGTCGGTCTCGACCTTGGTGAACAGCACGAGGCCCAATCCGAACATGCCGGAGAACACGATGCCCATCACCGTGTCCTCCTTCACGCGGCTGTTGTCCTTGAGGTAGCCCGTTGCCACGGCGCAGAGGAGGCCGGCGGCGAAGGCGCCGACGGCGAGTGGCAGGCCGAGCGCGACGGCCAGCACGATGCCGGGCAGCACGGCATGGCTCACCGCGTCGCCCATCAGCGACCAGCCCTTGAGCACGAGGTAGCAGGAGAGCACGGCGCACACGGCCCCCGTCAGCACCGCCACCAGCAGGGCGCGCTGCATGAAGCCGTAGGAAAGCGGGGTGGCGACGAGGCTCCAGAGCGTGCCGAGGACGTCCGTCATGGCGAGGCGACCTCCGCGGCGGCGCGCGCCTTGCGGCGGCCGGCCAGCAGGCCGTGCGTGGGGGCGAATACGAACGCGGCCAGGAACACCAGCGTCTGCAGCACCACGATGACGCCGCCGGTGGCGCCGTCGAGGAAATAGCTGAGGTAGGCGCCCAGCGCGCTGGTGGCAGCGCCGATGGCCACGCTGGTGGCGAGAAGCCGCCCGAAGCGGTCGGTGAGGAGGTAGGCGGTGGCGCCCGGCGTCACCACCATGGCGATGACGAGGCAGGCGCCCACCGTCTGCAGGGCGGCGACCGTGGTGGCGCTGAGCAATGCGAAGAACAGCACCTTGAGCGCGGTCGGGCGCAGGCCGACGGCGCGGGCCTGGCTCTCGTCGAAGAAGAGGAGCATCAGGTCCTTCCACTTGGCGAGCAGCACCGTCAGCGTGACGGCGGAGATGATCACCACCTGGACGGCGTCCTCGTCGGAGATGCCGAGGATGTTGCCGAGCGCGATCGACTGGATGCTGACCGACGTGGGGTTGATGGAGACCAGCAGCAGCCCGGCGGCGAAGAAGGCGGTGAAGACGATGCCGATCACGGCATCCTCGCGCAGCCGGGTGCGGGTGCGCACCAGGGTCATGCCGAGCGCGGCCAGGATGCCGGCGAAGAAGGCGCCGGCGGCGTAGGGCAGCTTCAGGAGATAGGCCGCCGCCACGCCGGGCACGATGGAATGCCCCAGCGCATCGCCCATCAGCGACCAGCCCTTGAGCATCAGATAGGCGGACAGGAAGGCGCAGGTGCCGCCGACCAGGGCGGAGACCCAGATGGCCTTCACCATGTAGTCGTAGGCGAACGGGACAAGGAACTCGCTCATGCTTTCGCCCAAAATGCGCGAATGGCGAATGGCCAATGGCGAATGGCCGATGGCCGGAATCCCCATTCGCCACTCGCCACTCGCCATTCGCCCGATCTTCGACCCAACCTACTCCTCCCGCGGCTTCGGCGCGTGGTCCCGCCGGCTGTCGCCGTAGAACACGGCGGGGCGCTCGTCGTCGGTGAGCACGGTGAGGCCGCGGGCATCGTCGTCCTCGTGCAGCTGGGTGCCTTCGAGGCGGAAGCGGCGCAGCGTGCCGCCGAACGCCTTCTCCAGGTTGGCCTGGGTGAACACCTCCGCCGTCGGCCCGGCCGCCAGAACCGTGCCGAGGAGCAGTACCACCCGGTCGCAGTAGTCGGGCACGCTGCCGAGATTGTGGGTGGAGACCAGCATCAGCCGGCCCTCCTCGCGCAGCTCGCGCATGAGGGCGACGATGGCGTCCTCGGTCTTCACGTCGACGCCGGTGAAGGGCTCGTCGAGCAGGATCACGCGACCTTCCTGTGCCAGCGCGCGGGCCAGGAACACGCGCTTCTTCTGCCCGCCGGACAGCTCGCCGATCTGGCGGCGGCGGAAGCCCCACATGCCGACCCGGTCGAGCGCCTCGGCCACCTTGCGCTTGTCCTCGGCCGAGGCGATGCGCAGGAAGCCCATGTGGCCGTAACGGCCCATCGTCACCACGTCCTCGACCAGGACCGGGAAGTTCCAGTCCACCTCCTCGCTCTGGGGCACATAGGCAACGAGGTTGCGGCGCAGCGCGGCATCGACGGCGAGGCCGCCGATGCGTACCTCGCCCTGCTGCGGGCGCAGCAGGCCCATGATGGCCTTGAACAGGGTGGACTTGCCGCTGCCGTTGATGCCGACCAGGCCGCAGATGGTGCCGGGACCCAGTTCGAAGGTGGTGTCGCGCAGCGCGGTCGCGCCGCTGGGATAGGCGACGGTGACGCCCCGCACCGACAGGGAGGCCGTGAGCCCGTCGCGCGCGGGCTTGGCCGTGGCGCCGCCGGCAGTGCGGTCCAGCATCACTTGCCGAACCCTTTGACGATGGTCTCCACCGTCACCTTGAGCAGGTCGAGATAGGTCGGCACTGGGCCGCGCGCGTCGCTCAGCGAGTCCACGTAGAGAACACCGCCGTATTTGGCGCCTGTCTCCTTGGCGACCTGCCGGGCCGGCTTGTCGGAGATGGTGCTCTCGCTGAAGACCACCGGGATCTTGTTCTTGCGCACCTCGTCGATCACGCGGCGCACCTGCTTGGGCGTGCCCTGCTCGTCGGCGTTGATGGGCCACAGGTAGAGCTCGCGCAGGCCGTAGTCGCGGGTGAGATAGCTGAAGGCCCCTTCGCTGGTGACGAGCCAGCGCTGGTTCGCGGGGATCTCGGCCAGCCGCCTGCGCAGAGGATCGTCGAGGGCCTTGATCTTGGCGGCATACTCCGCGGCGTTCTTGGCGTAGGTCACCGCGTTTTCGGGGTCGTGCTTGGCCAGCGCCTGGCGGATGTTGGCAACGTAGATCACGGCGTTGCTGGGTGACATCCAGGCGTGCGGGTTGGGCTTGCCGGTGTAGGGGCCCTCGGCGATGCCCATCGGCGGTATGCCCTCGGTGACGACGACGCTCGGCACCTCCCTCACGTTCTCGAAGAACCGCTCGAACCAGCGCTCCAGGTTCATCCCGTTCCAGAGGACAAGGTCGGCCGACTGGGCCTTCACCACGTCGAGCGGCGTCGGTTGGTAGTCGTGGATCTCGGCGCCGGGCCGGGTGATGGACTCCACGATAGCCGCCGAGCCGGCGACGTTCTGGGCGATGTCCTGGATGACGGTGAAGGTGGTGACGACGCGCAGCGGCTTTTTGGCTTGCGCCATGGCGGCGGAAGGTGCCGCCATCATTGCCAAAACGACCGCCGAAGCAAGCGCCAGCGCGCCCCGGATCCACCTGCTCATGACCATGTACGTGCTTTCGAAGAGGGCCGGGGAACAACCGTTGCCGTTCACCATAGTCGGAATCGTTCGCAACTAGCAACTGCAAATCGTTCGCAACTGACCGGATCGGGTTTCAGGGATCAGGTTTCAGGGCGCGCAAAAAAGGTCAGGGGCCCGTTTCGGCCCCTGACCCCTGAACCCTCGAGCCTGAAACTTGGGCCTACATGCCGACCAGCGCGCTCACCGAGGGGATCAGGCCCTGCTTGCAGAGCGCCTCGGGCACATAGACGCAGGCCACCTCCAGCGAGCCGCGCCACATCATCTCCAGCGCGACGTAAAGGACGATGACGAGGCCGAGCCAGGTGACCCACGGGAAGCGCACCAGCACCTTGGCGATGAAGGAGGCTGCCACCGCCATCAGCACCACGGCGATGGCGAGGCCGATGACGAGCACGCCGGTGTGGCCCTTGGCAGCGCCGGCCACGGCCAGCACGTTGTCGAGCGACATGGACACGTCGGCGACGACGATCTGGAGGATGGCGCTCCAGAAGCTGAGCGGCCTGCCGGCGTCAGCCTCGGCGCTGCCGGAGACCGCGGCGCCCACGGACGCCGCGTGCGAGACGTGCCGCAGCTCGCGGTACATCTTCCAGCACACCCACAGGAGCAGGATGCCGCCCGCGAGCGTCAGTCCGACGATGGCGAGCAGCTGCACGGTGACGGCGGCAAAGGCGATGCGCAGGATCACCGCGCCGAGGATGCCCCAGAAGATCACCTTGGCCCGCAGCTCGGGCGCCACTCGGGCGGCCGCCATTCCCACGACGATGGCGTTGTCGCCCGCCAGCACGACGTCGATGACGATGATCTGAAGGAGGGCGACGAGCTCCGAATGGAGGTCCATGAGGTCTACCGTGGGTTCCTTAGGAGAGGGCGGTGGGGCTGGCCGCTGCGGTCATCGCCGCCTCATCGGGCGCGCAGCTCAGCGAAGGCTTTCATCGCTTCGCCGGTGTCGGTGAGGAGCGCCGCGGCAAAGCCGAGGAGTATTAGGGATGCGGCGGCATCCCATCCCACCGTTCCGTCGCGACCCATGCGCTTGCCGGTAAGGTAGAGGGCCGCCGCCAGGGCGAGCCCGGCCAGCGCGAGCGCGCTGCCGGTGGCGAGGAGCACG
>DATMZP010000323.1:0-4913 GCA_035573595.1 Hyphomicrobiaceae bacterium | reverse complement strand
CTTGCGTCGGCCGGCCTCGTCGTCGGCGCAGATCATCTCGCGCATGGCGAGGATACGGCTCTCCTCGAAGAACATGTGCTCGGTGCGGCAGAGCCCGATGCCCTCGGCGCCGAACTCGCGGGCTTGGCTCGCCTCGCGCGGGGTATCGGCGTTGGCGCGCACGCCGAGGCGGCGCGCCTTGTCGGCCCAGCCCATGAGGGTGGCAAAGTCGCCCGACAACTCCGGCTGGCGCATCTTCACGCGGCCCTCCAGCACCTCGCCCTTGGTGCCGTCGATGGTGATGACGGTGCGCTTGGCGAAGGTCCTGCCCGCCACCGTCATGGTGCCGGCCTTCACGTCGATGCGCAGCGCGCCGGCGCCGCACACGCACGGCCGCCCCATGCCGCGCGCCACCACGGCGGCGTGGCTGGTCATGCCGCCGCGCGCGGTGAGGATGCCGGCGGCCGCGTGCATGCCGTGGATGTCCTCCGGGCTGGTCTCGGCGCGGACCAGGATCACCTCCTTGCCCTGGGCCTTGAGCGCCTGCGCCTCGTCGGCGTCGAACACGATCTCGCCGGAGGCTGCGCCGGGCGAGGCCGGCAGGCCGGTGGCCAGCACGCGCCGCTCAGCGGCGGGGTCGATGGTGGGGTGCAGGAGCTGGTCGAGCCGGGCGGCGTCGATGCGGGCCACCGCCTCCTCTCGGTCGATCAGGCCCTCCGCCACCAGGTCCGCGGCGATCTTGAGCGAGGCGCGCACCGTGCGCTTGCCCGACCGCGTCTGCAGCATCCAGAGCTTGCCTTCCTGGACGGTGAACTCCACGTCCTGCATGTCGCGGTAGCGGCTCTCCAGGGCCGAGAACACGCGCGTGAGCTCGGCGAAGGCCGCGGGCATCAGGGCCTCGAACGACTCGCCTTTCCGGGCGGCGGCCGCCTCGGTGAGGGACTGCGGCGTGCGGATGCCGGCCACCACGTCCTCGCCCTGGGCGTTGATGAGGAACTCGCCGTAGATCTCGCGCGCGCCCGTGGAGGGGTTGCGCGTGAAGCCGACGCCGGTGGCGGAGCTGGGGCCGAGATTGCCGAACACCATCGCCTGCACGTTGACGGCCGTTCCCCAGCTGTCGGGGATGCCGTGCAGGCGCCGGTAGGTCTTGGCCCGGTCGTTGTCCCACGAGCCGAACACGGCGGCGATGGCGCCCCACAGCTGCTCGGTCGTGTCCTGCGGGAACGGCTTGCCGGTCTGCTCCTCCACGGCCAGCAGGTAGCGGCGCACGACCTCCTGCCAGTCCTCGGCGCCGAGGTCGGTATCTAGGGAGTGCCCGTTGAGGTTCTTGTGGTCGTCGAGGATGGTCTCGAATACGCCGTGCTCCACGCCCAGCACGACGTTGCCGTACATCTGGATGAAGCGCCGGTAGCTGTCGTAGGCGAAGCGCGGGTTGCCGGACCTGGCGGCAAGGCCGTGCACCGTTTCCTTATTGAGGCCCAGGTTGAGGATCGTATCGAGCATGCCGGGCATCGACGCGCGCGCGCCCGAGCGCACGGAGACGAGCAGCGGCTGGGACGGGTCGCCGAAGTGCGCGCCGACGCTGCGGCCCACCTCGGCCAGGGCGGCCTCCACCTCGGCCTTGAGGTCGCCGGGCAGGACGCGCCCGCCGGCGTTGTAGGCCGCGCACACCTCCGTGGTGATGGTGAAACCCGGCGGCACCGGCAGGCCCAGATTGGCCATCTCGGCGAGGTTGGCGCCCTTGCCGCCCAGCAGCGCCCGCAGGTCCGCCGAGCCGTCCGCCTTGCCGGCACCGAACAGGTAGACGCGGCGGCCGGCGATGGACGGCCCGGTGCTCGGCTCGGATTTCGTGGGCTGCAGCATGCTCGTCACTCCGGCTGTGGGGGGCGATTCCGCCCACGAACGACGCTACCCGGCAAGTTGTGGCCATACCAGCCCAGGTTGTCCCGGAAAAGCGTGGGAAAGCTGCGACGCTCCGACGCCCGACGCTGTCCTCGGCGTGGCAGGACCGGCATCGCGAGGTCTAGGGATTGCCGCTTGGACTGCGCGATGGCCTTGCGCACCTTCGCCTCGGAAGGCGCCGTCAGCAGCGCGGTAGTAACGTCTGGCAGGAACGGGAAGTTCCTTGTGGCCCATGGCGCCTGTGCGGCAGCGGCCCGTTGACACAGGCTGCGGCGTGGCGGCTATTGTCGCGCCGATCCCTCGACGAGCCGCACGGTGACCGATGCTCGCCCAGCTTCCCAAAGTCTTGAAGACGCTCGATCAATCCCACGGCCAGGCGCTCGACCGGCTGTTCGAGCTGCTCCGCATCCCGAGCGTGTCCACCGATCCGGCCTATGCGCCGCAATGCCGCGAGGCGGCGGAATGGTGCGCCAGCCAGCTCCGCGAGGTGGGGTTCGAGGCCAAGGTGGTGCCGACCACGGGCCACCCCATGGTGGTGGGTCACAGCAGGGGCACCCGGTCCAATGGGGGGCCGCACGCGCTGTTCTACGGCCACTACGACGTGCAGCCGCCCGACCCGGCCGAGCTGTGGAAGACGCCGCCGTTCGAGCCGCGCATCGCCACCGAGAAGGCCAACGGCAAGGTGATCGTGGCGCGCGGGGCCGAGGACAACAAGGGCCAGCTCATGACGTTCCTGGAGGCCGTGCGGGCCTGGCGGAGCGTGGCCGGCGAGCCGCCCATCCCCATCACCGTGCTGATAGAGGGCGAGGAGGAATGCGGCTCGCCCTCGCTGCCGGGGTTCCTGGCCAAGCACGGCAAGGAGGTGACCTGCGACCTGGCGCTCGTCTGCGACACCGCCCAGTGGGACAAGGACACGCCCGCCATCTCCACCCAGCTGCGCGGGCTCATGGGCATCGAGCTGGTCGTGACGGGGCCGAGCCGCGACCTGCACTCGGGCAACTACGGCGGGGCGGCCATGAACCCGATCCGGGCGCTGGTCAAGGTGCTGGGCGAGATGCACGGCGACGACGGTAAGGTGCGCATCCCCGGCTTCTACGACGGCATCAGGAAGCCCTCGGCCAAACAGCTCAAGCAGTGGGAGAGCCTGGGCTTCGACATCGGGGCGTTCCTGGGCGGAGTGGGCCTCAAGACCGCCGCCGGCGAGAAGCGCTACAGCGCGCTGGAGCAGCTGTGGGCGCGGCCGACGGTGGAGTTCAACGGCATCACCGGCGGCTACCAGGGGGTCGGCACCAAGACGGTGATCCCTTCGAAGGCGTCGGTGAAGATCACCTGCCGGCTGGTGCCGGGGCAGGACCCGGACAAGGTGCAGGAGGCGCTGGAGGCGTTCGTGCGCGAGCGGCTGCCGGCCGACTGCAAGGCCGAGTTCATCGACGGACGCGGCTCCGCGGCCATCGCCTTCGACCCGGCCGCGCCGTTCGTCGCGAAGGCCGCCGAGGCGCTGGAGGAGGAATGGGGCCGGCCGGCGGCGCTGGTCGGCGTGGGCGGCTCCATCCCCATCGTCACGGCCTTCAAGGACGCGCTCGGCATGGACAGCCTGCTGGTCGGCTTCGGCCTCGATGACGACCGCATCCATTCGCCGAATGAGAAGTACAATCTGTCGTCCTTCCGCAAGGGCGCCCGCAGCTGGGCGCGGATTCTGGCGAAGCTGGCGGCGTAGGCCAATTCACCCGTCATCCCGGCCGGAGCGATGCGAGCGGTACGCGAGCAGCGCTCCGAACCGGGATCTCGGGAGGAAGATCGCGGCTCGCCGCACGAGGTCCCGGATAGCTTCTGCCCTGCGGGCCTCAGCTTCCGGGATGACGGGTGGAGAGAGTTGACGCGGCTTCGGCGGCATGCGACGAGGGCGCACAATTCGTCCAGGGAGGGTTGGCACATGCAGCTCGCTCGCATCGTGAAAATCGCGTTTGCCGCAGCCGCGCTCGCCGTCGGCGCCGGCGGGGCGGCGCTGGCCCAGCGCAGCCAGTCCCGCGGCGAGGCCGGGGTGTTCGATTACTACGTGCTGGCGCTGTCGTGGAGCCCGACCCATTGCATCGAGGTGGGCGACGAGCGCCGCGATCCGCAGTGCGACCGCAGGAACGGGCGCCCCTACGCCTTCGTGCTGCACGGGCTGTGGCCGCAGTACGAACGCGGCTGGCCGCAGGAGTGCCGCGGCGCCGACCGTGGCTGGGTGCCGGGCCCGGTGGCCGACCGCATGCTGGATATCATGCCGAGCAAGCGGCTGGCGTTCTACCAGTACCGCAAGCACGGCACCTGCTCGGGGCTGGGCGTGGACGGCTACTTAAGATGGCGCGCCAGCTCTACGACAAGGTGAAGATCCCGCCCCGCTACGCCGGCATCGTCGACGAGCGCACGACGGTGGGCGTCAGCGAGCTGATCGACGATTTCCTGCAGGCGAACCCGGGCCTCAAGCCCGACATGGTCTCGGTGCAGTGCGGCGGCGCCGGCAACCGCCTCAAGGAGGTGCGCTTCTGCTTCACCAAGTCCGGCGAGTTCCGCAGCTGCGGCCGCAACGAGGACCAGCGCCGGCTGTGCTCGGCGGAGCGGATGTACGTGCCGCCGGTGCGGGGTGGGTCGTAACCGACACGGCAGTCGGGGGTCGGGCGTCGGCAGTCGGATATCGTTCTTGCGCGTCCGACTGCCGAGGCATTGGGGAAAGACACAGAAGGCGTGCACGCTGATAATATCTACTCATCCCGGATGGCGCTTTTCCAGGGAGAGAGTGCATGACGCCACTACAGTCATATCGAGAGCGGCGCGTCTGGAAGGAGGCGATGCTCCTCGCCGAAATGGCCTACCGGCACACGATAGGCTTCCCAAGACACGAGCTGTTCGGATTCACTGCCCAGATCAGGCGGGCTGCCGCATCTATTCCAGCGAACATTGCTGAAGGGTATGGCCGCGACAACAGGGGGTACTACGTCCAGTTCCTGCGTATCGCTCAAGGCTCCTGCAAGGAGCTGGAGACACATCTC
>DATMZP010000322.1:0-15537 GCA_035573595.1 Hyphomicrobiaceae bacterium | reverse complement strand
GCCAAGCTGGAGGGCTCGTGCCGGACGCCGATTGCCGCCCTGGGGGAGCTTCTGGACGGGCATCCGGGCGGGCCTGCCGGCATCCGCTTCGCCTTCCGCGGCATGATCCTGAGCCCCGACGGCCGCCGCTGCTTCAAGGCCCGGCGCGAGGGCCGCCCGGAGGAGGCGCTCCGCCTTGCCGAGGACGCCGCTGCCGAGATCCTGGCCGCCGCCGGACCGGAGTTCGTGCGGTCCCTGCAAGGGTGACCGTTCGTCTGCGGCTGTTTACAGCTGTTTCACGTGAAGCGGGCGGGCTTCACGCCCTCCGCCAGGATATCTGATATTCTTTATTCATTATACTACCGGCAGACCCACGTAGTTCTCCGCCAGCGTCGTCTGCGCCGCCCTGGAGCCCGCGAGATACGCGAGCTCCGCTGCCTGCACCCGCTTCTCGAAGCCGGAAGCCTCGGGGAAGCGGTGGGTGAGGCTTGTCATCCACCAGGAGAAACGTTGCACCTTCCACACGCGAGCGAGACAGCGGGCCGAATACCCGTCCAGCAGGTCGGTGTGCCCGGATTGGTAGTACGCCGCGATCGCCTCGGCCAGGAAGCGCACATCGGTGGCCGCCAAGTTGAGCCCCTTCGCCCCGGTCGGCGGCACGATGTGGGCGGCGTCACCGGCCAGGAACAGCCGGCCGTAGCACATCGGCTCGGCCACGAACGAGCGCAGCGGCGCCACGCTCATCTCCAGACGCGGCCCCGTCACCAGCCCGGCGGCCGCATCCGGCGGCAGCCGACGGCTGAGCTCGCTCCAGAACCGGTCGTCGGACCAGTCGGCCACGTCCTCATCGGCCGGCACCTGCAGATAATGGCGGCTGCGGGTCTCCGACCGCATGGTGCAGAGTGCGAAGCCGCGCTCGTGGCTGCAGTAGATCAGCTCGGGGTTGACGGGGGGCGTGTCGGAAAGGATGCCGAGCCACCCGAACGGATAGACCCGCTCGTAGATCCGCAGCACGTCCTGCGGGATGGCCTGGCGGCTGACCCCGTGGGAGCCGTCGCAGCCGGCGATGAAGTCGCACTGAGCCTCGTACACCTTGCCGCCCTTGTGGTAGCGCAGCCACGGCCTCTCGGTGGCAAGCCCGTGCAGGCTCACATCCTCGGCCTCGTAGGCGACCTCGGTCCCCATCGCCAGATGGGCCTCCATCAGGTCCTTCTGCACCTCGGCCTGGCCGTAGATGGTGACGGCCTTGCCGGTGAGGCCCTTCAGGTCGATGCGATGGCGGCGGCCGTTGAAGGCGAACTCCACCCCGTCGTGGATGAGCCGCTCCCGCAGGAGCCGCGTGCCCAGGCCCGCCTCGGCAAGGATATCGACGGTGCCCTGCTCCAGCAGCCCCGCCCGGATGCGCGCGCGCAGGTACTCGGGGCTGCGCCGCTCCAGCACGACGCAGTCGATCCCGGCCAGGCGGAGCAGCCGCGCCAGCAGCAGCCCCGCCGGTCCGGCACCGATGATTCCAACCTGGGTTCGCATGGATCGCATGTCGGCGAGACTAGCTCCAATCGTTTGGTGATCCAACTGTCTTGCCGTC
Source organism: Hyphomicrobiaceae bacterium (assembly GCA_035573595.1). Classification (GTDB taxonomy): domain Bacteria; phylum Pseudomonadota; class Alphaproteobacteria; order Rhizobiales; family Hyphomicrobiaceae; genus AWTP1-13. The sequence goes on along the minus strand of DATMZP010000322.1, from coordinate 13,973 downwards.
GCACGGCTGGTATCAGAGCCTCCGGGCCCTCCGGTCTGACACCATTCCCCGGACAGCCACATAACGCACCTGAATCCGGAGGCGCCGTCGTCTACACCATCTGAACCGCCACAAAGCCCGGATCGCAAGTCACGCAAAGGAGGCATCATGGAGCCGTCAGCAGCCGACGAGGTTCTGACCCGGCGCGAGGGCCGGGCCGGGCGCATCACCATGAACCGGCCGAAGGCGCTGAATGCGCTCACCTATCCGATGGTCGGCCGTATCCGGGCGGCCCTCGCGGACTGGAAGGACGATCCGGCGGTGGAGCTGGTGCTGCTCGACGGGACCGGGGAGCGTGGGCTGTGCGCCGGCGGCGACGTGCGCTCGCTCTACGAGAGCCGCACGCAAGGCTCCGGCCTGGCCAGGGCGTTCTGGCGCGACGAGTACCGGCTCAACGCGCTGATCGGCCGCTACCCCAAGCCCTGCGTGGCGGTCCAGGACGGCATCGTCATGGGCGGCGGCATCGGCCTGTCCTCCCACGCCAGCCATCGGATCGTCACGGAGCGCTCCCAGCTTGCCATGCCGGAGACGGGCATCGGCCTGATCCCCGACGTGGGCGGCACCTGGCTGCTCGCCAACGCGCCGGGCGAGACCGGAGTCTACCTCGGCCTCACCGGCAAGCCGATGCGCGCCGCCGACGCCATCTACGCCCGCTTCAGCGACGCGTTTCTGCCTTCCGCGAAGCTGCCCGAGCTGATCGAGCGCCTCGTCGATCCTCGCGGCGGCCCGCCGGGCGAGGCGGTACGCGGCCTTGCCGAGAGCCCCGGCGAATCGGAGCTGGCACGCCGCCGGAGCGCCATCGATGCGGCGTTTGGCGGGGCCGACGTCGAGGCAATCCACATGGCTCTGGCAGGCATGGCCGAGGAGTGGGCGGCGAAGACTCGCGCCGCGCTGCTGCAGAAATCGCCCAAAGCTCTGAAGCTCACGCACGCCGCTATCCGGCAGGCCCGCCGGCTGCCCTCGCTGGAGGAGGCGTTGAAGGTCGAGCTCCGCCTCACCGTGCGCCTGTTCGAGGACGGAGAGTTCCCGGAGGGCGTGCGCGCCCTCCTGATCGACAAGGACCGCAAGCCCAACTGGTCGCCCGCGCGGCTGGGCGAGGTGACGCCAGAGCTTGTCGCGCGCTATTTGGCGCCGCTCCCGGCCGGCGAGGAGCTGACGTTCTGAAGATTCGTGAGGTCGTGAAATCGTGTGGTCTTGAATTCGATCTCTGCCGTCTCACCACCTCACGATCTCACGCCGATTCAGCCTCCGCACCTTGGGATCATTGACGCCCGGATGGCCGGCGCCATAGTAGCCCAGCACCGTTGGCAGCTGGAGCACAGAAAAACCTATGACTGAGCGTGTCGTCGTCGAGAGCCTGAGCGTCGCCAAGGTTCTCCACGAGTTCATCGCCAAGGAGGCTCTGCCGGGAACGGGCGTGCCCGAGGCAGGGTTCTGGACCCGCGTCGACCGCATCGTGCACGGTCTGGCGCCGAAAAACCGCGCCCTGCTCAAGAAGCGCGACGAGCTGCAGACGAAGATCGACGACTGGCATCGGGCGCACAAGGGTAAACCCTTCGACCGCGCAGCGTACAAGGCCTTCCTGGCTGAGATCGGCTATCTGGTGCCGGAGGGGCCCGAATTCGCCATCGGCACGGCCAACGTCGATGCCGAGATCGCTCACATCGCGGGGCCGCAGCTGGTGGTGCCCGTAACCAACCCCCGCTACGCCCTCAACGCCGCCAACGCCCGCTGGGGCAGCCTCTACGACGCGCTCTACGGCACGGACGCCCTGCCGGAGGACGACGGAGCCACCCGGGCCGGCGGCTACAATCCGGTGCGGGGCGCAAAGGTGTTCGCGTGGACCAAGCGCCTCCTCGACGAGGTGGCTCCGCTCGATAACGGCTCGCATTCCGAGGTGCGCGGCTACGCCGTGCAGGACGGCCGGCTGGTCGCAAGCCGGTCGAGCGTCGCCGACACCTGGGTCGGCAGCGCGCTGCGGATGACGGGTCTCGGCGGCTCGGCGCGGCTTGCCGGACTGGCCGATCCCTCCCAGTTCGTCGGCTACCGCGGCGATCCGGCCGAGCCGCGCGCTATCCTGCTGCGCCACAACGGCCTGCACATCGAGATCCAGATCGACAGCCGCCACTACATCGGCAAGTCGGACATCGCCGGCGTTGCCGACGTGCTGGTCGAGGCGGCGGTGACCACCATCGTGGATCTGGAGGACTCCATCGCCGCGGTCGATCCCGACGACAAGGTCGCCGCCTACCGCAACTGGCTGGGCCTGATGAAGGGTACGCTCGGAGCTACCTTCGACAAGGGCGGCCGGCCGCAGGAGCGCCGCCTCAACCCGGACCGCAGCTACATCGCGCCCGATGGCGGCGGCGAGCTGATCCTGCCCGGCCGCAGCCTGCTGCTGGTGCGCAACGTCGGCCACCTGATGATGGACGCCTCGGTGCTCGACCGCGACGACCAGCCGGTGCCGGAGGGCATCCTCGACGCCGTGGTGACCTCGCTCGTCGCCATGCACGACCTCAAGGGCAACGGGGCTTTCCGCAACAGCCGCGCCGGCTCCATCTACATCGTCAAGCCAAAGATGCACGGCCCCGAGGAGGTGGCATTCTCGGACGAGTTGTTCGACCGCGTGGAGGACGCGCTCGGCCTGCCGCGCCACACCGTCAAGATGGGCATCATGGACGAGGAGCGGCGCACCAGTGTCAACCTCAAGGAATGCATCCGCGCCGCCCGGCATCGGGTATGCTTCATCAATACCGGCTTCCTCGACCGCACCGGCGACGAGATCCACACCTCGATGGAGGCGGGGCCGATGATCCGCAAGGGCGACATGAAGGCCACGCCATGGATCAAGGCGTACGAGGACTGGAACGTCGATATCGGCCTGGCCTGCGGGCTGCCCGGAAAGGCGCAGATCGGCAAGGGCATGTGGGCGATGCCCGACCGGATGGCCGACATGATGGTGCAGAAGATCGCCCACCCCAAGGCCGGCGCCAACACCGCGTGGGTGCCCTCGCCCACGGCCGCCACGCTGCACGCACTGCACTACCACAAGGTGGATGTGGCGAAGCGCCAGGAGGAGCTGCGCTCCCGCCCGCGAGCATCGCTCGACGACATCCTGACGATCCCGGTTGCCGACCGCGTGAACTGGTCGCCTGCGGACATCGAGAAGGAGCTGGACAACAACGCCCAGGGCATCCTGGGCTACGTCGTGCGCTGGATCGATCAGGGCATCGGCTGCTCCAAGGTGCCCGACATCAACAACGTCGGCCTGATGGAGGACCGCGCCACGCTGCGCATCTCCAGCCAGCACATCGCCAACTGGCTCCGGCACGGCATCGCCACCGAGGCCCAGGTGATGGAGACGATGCGCCGAATGGCCGCCGTGGTGGACCGCCAGAACGCCGACGACCCGAACTATCGCCCGATGGCGCCGAGCTTCGACCGGTCGGTCGCCTTCCACGCCGCCTGCGACCTCGTCTTCAAGGGCCGGACCGAGCCCAACGGCTACACCGAGCCGATCCTGCACGCCCGCCGCGTGGAGGCGAAGGCGGGATTCGGCCGAGGCTGAGGCCGCTCCGCGGGCGTTTCCGGGGCGCGTCGTAGGCGGGGTTGCCCCGGGGTTGCCCTGGGGCTGTCAATTCTGTACTAAGCATCGCCCCTCCAGGCGGGGGCGCGTAGCTCAGCGGTAGAGCACTCCCTTCACACGGGAGGGGTCACAGGTTCGATCCCTGTCGCGCCCACCAGTTTCCCGTTTTAATTCAATAGCTAAGATCGCCCCGCTACGACGTCGTGGGGCTTGAAGGAGCAGGAAAGGCCGCGCGCCACCGCCGCCCGCCGGTACCGGGCCTGTGGAAAACTTTTGCCGGAAGCGTTGCAAATCCGCCCAACCCTGCCGCAATTTGGACGTCCCTGGTCGATGCATCGTTGTGTTCTCAACGACTCGGCGTCAATATTTCTCCCCTGCGGGGGTAAACTGTTGGGGGCAACATCATGTCTGTCATCGAAAAAACCGTTGCGCTGCTGGACGCGCTGACGCCCACTGACGTGCAGGCTCTGCCGCCTGCCCAACGTCGTCGCTTTGCCGATATCTGCAAGCACTGGGCGACGCTGGCCGATCGTGCAGATGCGCCGAAGGCCGGCGTGCTGCGCGACCTAAAGCGCGGTGCGCGGTACGAATAGAGCTCGACTGCGAATATGCGCCCCGCCCTTTGTGCGGGGCATATTATTTTCGGAGCCTCGAAGCTCCTTGTCCGTTCCCGGGGTCGCGGCCTTGGCCGCGCCCGGCGCGGGCTGCCCCGGGTGGACACTCCCCGAGACGGTCGCCGCGCCTCCCGCGCCTGCCCCCAACGGGCCTGTCCGAGCGTACCTGCGTGCCTTGCCGCGGTTGGTCGCGGGCATTAGCCTCACCGCACGACGGCTGGGAGAGACCGGGTGGCGGATTGGCATCTCTGGGTACCGCCCGCGCTGACCAAGCGGCGCTTCCGCATCTACACCGTGGGTCACGTCATCTCCGTGACCGGCGGATGGGTCCAGCAGGTCGCGCTCGCCTGGCTGGTGTTCCGCCTCACCAACTCGATCTTCCTGCTGGGCCTCACGGGCTTCCTGCTCAACATCTTCTACCTGCTGCTCGGCCCTGTGTCGGGGCTCGCCGCCGACCGGCTGCCGCGGCTCCCTGCCCTCATCGTCATCGACTTGGTGCTGGCGACCCTCTCCATCTGGCTGGCGCTGATGGGGCTCGCCGGCGTCACCAACATCAACGCCTACCTGGCGGTGGCGACGCTGATCGGCATCGCCAGCGCCTTCGAGATGCCGATGCGGCAGACCCTGTTCAAGGACATCGTGGAGGACCGCGCGCTGGTGACCAGCGCCATCGGCGTCAGCGCCATGGTGTTCAATGTCGGCCGCATGGTGGGACCGGCGCTGGCCGGGGTGCTGCTGGTTTACCTGTCGGAGGCCTGGTGCTTCGTCATCAACGCCTGCAGCTTCGCCGCCATCATCGGCGCGCTTCTCGCCATGCGCCTGCCGCGCGCCTTGGCGCCGGCCGCGTCGGCGGCAGGCACCAGGCCTGAGGGGCTGTGGGCCAACCTGGCGCTGCTTATGGCGTTTCCCGCGGTGCGCTACCTGTTGCCCACGGTGGCCGCCATCGGACTACTCGCCACGCCGTACGTGCCGCTGATGCCGTCCATCGTCGCCCACTTCTTCGACGGACGCTCGTCCACTGTCGGGCTGCTCATGAGTGCGGCCGGCTTCGGCGCCCTGACCTCAGCCACCTACCTCTCCCTGCAGCCGGGCTACGGGCGCCAGATCCGTCTGGTGACGGTGGCGCCGCTGGCGGTGGGCTGCGCGCTGGGGGCGTTCGCCTGGTCGCGCACGCTGCCGCTTTCCATGCTGCTGCTGGCGGCGCTGGGCGCGTCGGTGCTGGTGTCGGTGAACGCGACCAACGCGCTCTTGCAGCAATCGGTGCCGGACGAGTGGCGCGGCCGGGCCATCGGCCTCTACAGCATGTCGTTCGCCGGCACCGCGCCGATCGGCAACATCCTGGCCGGCACCCTGGCCGAGCGCATCGGCCTTGCCGCCACGCTGACGCTCAACGGCGCGCTCATCATTGCCGCGGGAGTGTTCGCCCGGCGGCGGCTCCACAACCACCCCGAGGCCCTGCGCGGCCTCATGCGCAGCCTGAGCCGCTAGGCGGTGTCAGACCTGGAGAGGTCTGCCACCGGCTCAGTGCTTCTGGCCGGCCCCATCGCTGCCAGGCCCAAGCTCGACCACCACGTCGGTCGGCTCGGGCGGATGCGCCACCAGGCTCGTGCGGTTGGCATCTTGCCAGCTGGCCACCCTCACAACCTGCCCAGCCTCGTGCCCGTCCTCGCTCGGCATGGCCGGCTCGACGATGTGCAGGCCATCGGCGTCGATGAAGAAGGTGTGGTCGCCGAAGGTGCGGCTGAGGTCGGGCATGGACGGATGATTATCCGGGATCGCCTGCGCCTCGAACTGGCTCAGGGTGCGCTGGACCAAATCAGAGTTTAGCCTCATGCACGCGCTCCTTTCCTCTGAGTTGCCGGTTCCTCTATGTTGGCCGCCCGCAAAACGAAAAGCCCCGCGCGGGCATGCTCGCTCGCTGCGGGGCCTCCCACCGCTCCGGTGGTATCGCGGCCGGCTCTACACCTCAGCAGCTAGTGCCGGCGCCAGCCGATTCAAGGCGGCGCGCCCGAATTAAGTTTTTCCGCGACGCCGACCGCGGAGTCGCGAGCGGAGACATTGCCGCAAGGAACGGTTCATGCTGCTTGCGGGTTTGTCTGGTCCATGGCGGCTGCGGTAGAGACGCGGCGTACCCCGAAATGCTAGGAAGGCGGCTGCAGGGCCGCCCGGGGGCCGCCTGGGGCGCCGCCGGCGAACGGGGGAGACGGGGATATGAGCCTGAACGTCCGCAAGATCAGCCGCCTCGCCACGGCCGCCGCAGCCCTCGTGCTGGCCTGGCCGCCCGCCGCGGCGCTTGCCGACTGCGGCAACGACGGCGCCGGCTTCTCCGGCTGGCTGGAGCGGTTCAAGGCCAAGGCCGTGGCGGCGGGCATCTCCCGCTCGGCGTTGGACTCCGCGCTGGCCGATGTCACCTACGACCGCACCGTCGTCCGGCTCGATCGCTCGCAGAAATCCTTCAAGCTGAGCTTCGAGGAGTTCTACGCCCGCCGCGTCGGCCCGGCGCTGATCAGGCGCGGGCAGGGCCTGATGCGCGCCCACAGGGCCACCTTCGACCGCGTGGAGAAGCGCTTCGGCGTGCCGGCGCCGGTGATCGTCGCCATCTGGGGCCTGGAGACCAACTACGGCGCCGATACCGCCGGCAAATACCCCATCATCCGCTCGGTGGCCACGCTCGCCTACGACTGCCGCCGCTCGGAGTTCTTCACCGCGCACCTCATGGACGCGCTGCGCATCGTCCAGAAGGGCGACATGGCGCCCGAGGAGCTGCGTGGCGGCTGGGCCGGCGAGATCGGCCAGACCCAGTTCCTGCCCTCGGGCTACATGAAGTACGCCGTGGATTTCGACGGCGACGGCCGGCGCGACCTTGTCCGCAGCGTGCCGGACATCATCGCCTCTACCGCCAACTTCCTGAAAGCGCACGGCTGGCAGGCGGGGCAGTCGTGGGAGCCGGGCAGCGCCAACTACGCCGTGATCAAGGACTGGAATCGGGCCGAGGTCTACCAGCGCACCATCGCCGTGATGGCCGCCAAGCTGCGCGAGCAGACGTCGGCCTCGGGGTATTGAGCGGGATCGTGGGGCGGGTCACGCCGAAGGTCTAACCCCGCCATTTCAAGGGGACAGGCCCGGGACAAATCCCCTCGCCTCCAACGCCCGATCTTCACTCGCTGGGGCGGCGCGTGGGGTCTGTCCGGCTATGGACAGCTAGTGCCAGGGCTTGATGGCCTCCTGTGCCGTCTGCTTGAGGCGCACCACACCTTCCTTGACCTCGTCGACGGCGTCGAGATCGATGGAATGCATCATGCCGCCGGAGGCGAGCCGGATGCGCTTTCCATCCATGCCGTCCACGGTCCCGACGTGCTTGCCGTCGGAGCCTCTCACCTCCATCTGCTCCCTGATCTGCGTTTCGTTAACCATGAGCACATGCCTCCTGCTGTGTGCCGCCCCGGTTGCACCGGTTGAACGGCCCCGGCCCGCGGCCGGTTCCTCAGGCAGGAGGACAGGCCGGGAAAAAGGGTTGCGTCAGCGCCGCTGTTTCCGCCGGCGTTCATACGTGCGGCTGGAGGTTCAGGTCCGTCTTGATCAGACGCAGGGCCTCATCGAGCTTCACGGCCGAGTAGAGGCGCCACCACTGCCCCGTATGCCGGCGCCACATGATGTCGAAGTGGACGTCCGCCGTATGCTCGTAGGCATGATCGAGGCGCGTGAACGGCGCATCGAACTCCTCTCCGAGATTGCCCGGGAAGCCCGAGCGATAGCGCGTGATGAAGCTGTACTTGCTCCCCCGCCATTTGCCGACGATGTCGATGGGGTAGTTGAACTCGGTCGGGCGGACCTCAGGCAGAAACCGAGGCTTCAGGATCTCGGCAATGAAGCGGTCGCACTTGGCGCCGATGGTCGCCTTCTCGTTGGCGGTGAGGGCCTTCACCCATATGCCTTGCCGACGCGTCATCCCAAGCCCCCTCCGCTGCTTGTCGGGCAGCATCTCCATTGAGATGCGCCCGGGAACCCAATAGCCACATTCCCGTCCGACCGGTCGCTCCGAAAGTCGAGCTCGTACTGCCGCGCGCCTCATCAAGATTATGGGCGCCTACGGTTTGCCATCGCTTTCCACGGATGGGGATGCTCATCCTTGTGAGATCGCGCGCCCTGCCCTGACCGTCCGGCCGCCAACCGGCCCTATTCCAAATCAGGGTGAGCGCGGCTGTCCCGCCGACTCGTGCCACGGGATCACGAACGCTGCACTGTCGGATGCTGCGTGGAAAGGGCCGGCGCCGCTTCGCCGCACGAAAGACATTCCCCGATTGACGAGGCTGGAGGCCCCGCGAGGCGATCCCTGGATGCGACCTTTAAATGTATTATCAGTAAGACCTTTTGGGCTGTCAAGGCGCCCGACGCGGCAGCGCCCAAGGTCTCGCCTTCTCGTCGCGTGTGCGGAAGGCCGCTATCGCCTGCGCCTCGTTCAACGTCAGATCGATGTCGTCCCAGCCGTTCAGCAACTGCAGTTTCCACATGGGATCGATGGAAAAGGCGATCGTCGCGTCGCCTGCCTCTAGCGTCTGCGTCGGCAGATCGATCGTGCAGATGCCCGCATTGCCGGCGATCAGCGCCGCGATGAGCGTCTCTGCCTCCGCATCCGAGACGCGCGCCGGCAGAAGGCCGTTCTTGACCGCGCTGGAGGAAAAGATGTCGCCGAAGCTCGGCGCGATCACCGCGCGAAATCCGGAATCGGCGAGCGCGTAGACTGCCGCCTCGCGGGACGAGCCGCAGCCGAAGTTGCGGCGCGCGACCAGAATCTCCGCACCTGCATAGGCCTCGGCATTGATCGGAAAATCCGGGTCGAGCTCCCCGTCGGCGCGGCGTCTCAGGTCATGCAGCAGAAACGGGCCGTACCCATCCGCGCGCGGGCGGCGCATGAAGCGCGCGGGGATCAATTGATCCGTATCGACATTCGCATAAGGGAAAGGGCAGGCGCGCGCCCTGAGCGCGGTAAACGGACGCATCAGAGTCGCCCCTCCAGGAAAGGCCGCGCATCGATCAGGTGGCCCGTCACCGCCGCCGCAGCGACCATCGCAGGCGACATCAGGTGCGTCCGGCTGCCCGGCCCCTGACGGCCCTTGAAGTTGCGGTTGGTGGTGGAGGCGCAGCGCTGGCCCGGCGGCACGAGGTCGCCATTCATCCCGACGCACATCGAGCAGCCGGCGTTGGCCCATTCGAGGCCCGCCGCCCGGAAGACCGCGTCCAACCCTTCCTCCTCAGCCTGCCGCTTCACCGTCATCGAGCCTGGCGAGACGAGTCCCGGCGTCCGCGCCCGGCGGCCCGCCAGCACAGCCGCTGCGGCACGCAAGTCCTCCAGTCGGCCGTTTGTGCAGGAGCCGATGAATACGCGATCGATGTGAATGTCGGTCAGCCTCTGCCCGGGCTTCAGGTCCATATAGGCGAGAGCGTCGCGCATCGCTTCCGCCTTCGCGCCCTCAGGCGCCGGCACGACGCCCGTGATCGGCGCCGCCTGCTCCGGGCTGACGCCCCAAGTGACGATCGGCGCGATCTCGCGCGCATCGAGCAGCACTTCCCGATGGAATTCTGCGTCGGGGTCGCTGGCCAGCATGCGCCAGTCTGCGGCGGCGCGATCGAGCGCTGCACCCTCGGGCGCGAAAGGCCTGCCTTTCAGATATGCGAAAGTCGTTTCGTCCGGCGCGATCAATCCGAGGCGCGCGCCGGCCTCGATCGACAGATTGCAGAGGGTCATGCGGCCGGCCATGGCAAGCCCGCGCACCGCGCTCCCCGCATATTCGATCGCATGCCCCTGAGCGCCATCGGCGCCGATCTTGGCGATGATCGACAACGCCACGTCCTTCGCGCCGACTCCCGGAAACAATTCGCCATCGACGACGATCCGCAGGCCGCTCGGCCGATTCTGCCAGAGCGTCTGCGTGAGCATCACATGCGCGACCTCCGACGCGCCGATGCCGAACGCGTAGGCGCCGAACGCGCCGTGCGTCGAGGTGTGGCTGTCGCCGCAGACGATCGTCAGCCCTGGCAGCGTAAGGCCAAGCTCAGGCGCCGCGACATGCACGATCCCGCGACGCGAATCGGCGAGGCCGAGACTCTCCACACCGAACTCAGCGACATTCGCGGCCAAGCGCTGCACCATCTCGGCCGCTTCCGGGGCGCCGAGCGTGCTCTCGGGCCGTGTCGGCACATAGTGATCCGTGAAGCCGAAGGTGAGGTCGGGCCGCGCGAGCCTGGTGCCCCGCGCGCGCACCTGTGCAAAGCCGTGATGCGAGCCTTCGTGAACATAGTGTCGATCGATCGCGACCAGAGCGCGTCCGTCACGCGCGGTTACGATATGTGCATTCCAGATCTTGTCGACGAGCGTCGCAGGTCTGTCGCCGTTCCTCATCGCCGCTCCTCCCCTGTCCGCGGCCCTGTCTGCGGCCCCGTCTGCGGCTTGACAGCCAATAGGTATCATGGACTATACATTTAAAAGTTCTATCGACAAGGGCGAGCTGGGTGGCCGGGGTCGAAACTTCCAAAGCACGGCAGATCTACCTGCTGCTGCGCGACCGCATAGCGAGCGGCCGGCTCGGCGACGGCGGCTCGCTGCCGGGAGAGCAGGCGCTGGCGGCGGAGCACGGCGTCTCGCGCGTGACCGTGCGACGCGCCCTGGCGGAGCTTGAACGCGAAGGTCTGGTCAGCCGCCGTCGCGGTGCCGGCACCTACGTGCTGGGGGATTGCGGCACCAAGCCGATCGTCGCCGATATTTCCGACGTGCTCGCCAATCTTGTCGCGATGGGACGCGAGACGGCCGTGCGCCTCATCGAGTTCGGCTATCGTGAGGCGCCCGCCCAGATCGCTGCCGCGCTCAAGCTGAAGCCGCGCGAGCGTGCGCAGTTTTCGGTGCGCGTGCGCCTGATCGACGGCCAGCCTTTCTCCTATCTCGTCACGCATGTGCCGGAGCGGCTCGGGATCACCTATACCGAGTCAGAGCTGGCCACACGGCCTTTGCTCGCGTTGCTGGAACGCACCGGCATGAAAGTCGAGCGGGCGACTCAGGATGTGACGGCGACGCTCGCCTCACCCGAGGTGGCCACGGCACTCGACATCGAGGTCGGATCGCCGCTGATCGGGTTGACGCGCACCGTCTTCGCGGCCGGCGGCGAGGGGGTCGAGCATTTGAGCGCGCTCTATCGGCCGGACCGCTACACGCTGCGCATGGAGATGCAGCGCAAGGTGAGTGCGGGCGTGCGCCACTGGTCGACGATGCTCCCGGCGACGGACGTCGAAGCGCGGCGCGCCAAGAAGGCTTCATAGCGAGCAGATGTGGAGCAAGGGGACGAGAATGCCCGCAGCACCCAAAGCTCAGCGCAAACGCGAGAGCGCGAGGCCGGCGCCGCAATGATGGCGCCGTATCAATCATTCGACCGGAGAGGAGGGAGACCGATGTCCGAGCGTCCCATCGAACTGAGCCGTCGCGCGTTACTACAGGCCGGTGCCCTGACCGCCGGAACACTGGCCATTCCTGCCGTGCTGCGTGCGCAGGCTCCGGCGGTCAAGGTCGGCATCCTCCAGCCGATCACCGGTGCGCTCGCCTATGATGGCCAGCAGGGCCGGGTGGGTGCGGAGCTCGCCATCCGCGACATCAACGCCGCGGGCGGCATCAAGGCGCTCGGGGGCGCCAAGCTGGAAATGGCGTTCGGCGACGCCCGCTCGACGCCGGAGGGCGGCACGCAGGAAGTGGAGAAGATGCAGGCCGACGGCGTCGCCGCCATCGTCGGCGGCTTCGCCTCGCCCATCTGCCTCGCCGCCACCCAGGCGGCCGCCCGCTACGATCTGCCCTACGTTGTCGACGTCGGCGTATCCGACCAGATCGTGAAGCGGGGCTTGAAGAACACCTTCCGCTTCGGTCCCGGCTTCGGTACGTGCGCCACCCAGGCGCTCGACAACCTCGTGCGCATCAACGAGGCGGCCGGCAAGCCCGCCAAGACCGTGGTGCTCGTGCACGAGGACGGGCTGTTCGGCTCGGGCCTGGCCAAGCTCATGCAGGCCGAGCTGCCCAAGCGCGGCTTCGAGGTGCTGGAGACGATCGCGCATCCCACCCCCGCCCGCGACATGTCGAACGTGGCGCTGCAGATCCGCGCCAAGAACCCGGACCTCGTCATTCCGTCCAGCTATTACGGCGAGTTCGTGCTGCTCTCGCGCACCATGCAGCAGCAGCGTATCCGGCCGAAGGGCATCTACGCGGTGCTCAACGGCGCGGCCTCCAACTTCCGCTTCCTCAAGGAGTTCCCCGAGGCCGCCAACTACGTCATGGACTGCAACCACTGGCACGACCCGCGCAAGCCCAAGTCGCTCGCCCTGCGCAAGGAGGTCGAGGCCGGCGGCAACTTCTGGACCTACAACATCCCGATGAACTATTCGGCGGTGCTGCTGCTGGCCGATGCGATCGAGCGGGCGCAGTCGACCGACCGGGCGAAGATCGCCGAGGCGCTCGCAAGCTCCAGCTTCGAGGGTCACATCATGCCCTACGGACCGACCAAGTTCGTCGACGGCCAGAACGCCGGCGCAGCACCGGTCAATACCCAGGTTCAGGGCGGCGACATCAAGGTGATCTTCCCGGCCGACTTTGCCGACGCCAGGCCCATGTTCCCGGTGCCGGCCTGACAGCGAGCCGGCGCCCTGCCGGTGGCGCAGAGAGAACCGGGCGCCGGCCATGCCTCCACATGAAGGCCGGTTCCCGGACGGAGCCGGGATCGGCGCCAGGCCCGATCAGAAGCGATCGCCGGCACACCTGAACGACGCCGAGAGCTCCGACCAGCCGATGTTTGCACCCGAGATCGTCCTGACTGCCGTGCTGAACGGCCTTTTGACCGGATCGGTCTATGCGCTCGTCGCCCTTGGGCTGACCCTGGTCTACGGTGTGCTCCACATCATCAACTTCGCCCATGGCGCGCTGCTGACGGCCGCAATGTTCGCGGTCCTCGTCGCCCATCTCGGTCTCGGCCTCGATCCCTATGTGGCGATCCTCATCCTCACACCGCTGTTCTTCGCGCTCGGCTATCTCCTGCAGCGCTTCGTCATCGGACCTGCCGGCCACGGCTCCGACACCAACCTCCTGCTCGTCACGCTCGGCCTGTCGATCGTCATCGAGAATGCGCTGCTCGCCGTATTCCGCTCCGACACGCGCTCCATCGACGTGCCCTATGCCTTTGCCTCCATCGACATCGGCTTTACCCTGCTCTCCGTGCCGCGCGTCGTCGCCTTTGTCGTGGCCCTCGCGGTGGCCCTCGCTCTCGGTGCGATCCTGACGCTGACCGACATCGGCAAGGGCATTCGCGCCGTGGCCAAGGAAAAGCTCGGCGCGGCCTTGGTCGGCATCGACGTGAACCACGTCTATGCCGTGACCTTCGGCCTCGGCACGGCCTGTCTCGCGGTCGCCGCCTGCCTGCTGATGCCGACCTTCTATGTCACGCCGCGCATCGGCAATGCGTTCGTGCTCGTCGCCTTCACGATTGTCGTCCTCGGCGGCATGGGCTCCATCCTCGGCGCCCTGCTCGGCGGCTTGATCATCGGCGTGGTTGAAAGCCTCTGCGGGCTCTATTTCGGCGAGAGCCTCGGCCAGATGGGTATTTTCCTGATCTTCATCCTGGTTCTCCTGGTGCGGCCGACCGGCCTGTTCGGAGCCAGGGCATGAGCGTGCGCGACCTCCTGCCGATTGTCGCGGTCGTCGGCGTCCT
>DATMZP010000321.1:0-2976 GCA_035573595.1 Hyphomicrobiaceae bacterium | reverse complement strand
ACCTGACCTTTCCCAGTCCGTCACCGGCGTGATCCTTGCCGGCGGACAGTCGCGCCGCATGGGCGGCGGCGACAAGGGGCTGCTCGACCTCGCCGGCAAGCCGATGCTGGCGCACGTCATCGAGCGCCTGGCGCCCCAGGTCGGCCGCGTCGTCGTCAACGCCAACGGCGATCCGGCGCGGTTTGCCGCGTTCGGCCTGCCGGTGGTGGCCGATACGGTTCCCGATTTCGCCGGGCCATTGGCGGGCGTGCTGGCGGGCATGCGCTGGTCCCGCGCCAATGCCCCGGCTGCGCGCTGGATCGCCACCGCCGCCGGCGACGCTCCGCTGCTGCCGCGCGACCTGGTTGAGCGGTGCCTCCAGGCCCTGGTGGGTCGCTCAGGTGCCATCCCGCTGGCCCGGTCGGCCGGGGGGCTGCACCCCGTGATCGGCCTGTGGCCGGTCGCGCTGGCCGACGACCTGGAGGCACAGCTGGCCGCCGGCGTCCGCAAGGTGCTCGCCTGGACGGACCGCCACGGCACCGTGCCGGTGTCGTTCCCGTTCGTGGAGGTGGGCGGCACGGAGCTCGACCCGTTCTTCAACGCCAACACGCCGCAGGAGCTTGGCGAGCTGCGCGCACTGCTGGCGCGGGTTGCGCCATGAGCCGCGCCGCGCGTACGCCCCCGGTGATCGGCGTGGCCGGCTGGAAGAACTCCGGCAAGACCACGCTGGTGACGCGCCTGATCGCCGAGCTCACGCGCCGCGGCCTCCAGGTTGCGAGCGTCAAGCACGCCCACCACGATTTCCAGATCGACGACGCCGACACCGACAGCGCCCGCCATCGCCGCGCCGGCGCCGCCCAGGTGGCCATCGTCTCCCCCAGGCGCTGGGCGGTGGTGCGCGAGCTGCGTGGCGCCCCGGAGCCGTCCCTCGACGAGATGATCGGCCGCCTGGAGCCGTGCGACCTCGTCATCGTCGAAGGCTTCAAGGCCGCGCCGATCCCCAAGATCGAGGCGCGCCGGTTGGCGTCGGCACGCGCCGTGCCGCTGGCCGCGACCGACCCCCACGTCGTCGCCATCGCGGCCGACCACGCCTGCGACGGGGCCGGGCGGCCGGTGTTCGCCCTCGACGACGCCGAGGCAATCGCCGATTTCATCGTAAGGATCCTCGGCGTCGGCAAAGGTGTCAGACCCTCTGGGTCTGACACCATGACCTGAACGGGGCCAGAGCAATGGTGTCAGACCCAGAGGGTCTCACACCTCGGATCGACACCTCCGATCACTGTTTGTCACGCTCACGTGAGGGCGGCTCGCGAACCGCAGTGGAAGGACTATATCCGTTGCGTGCGGGTGGGGTTCGCCAGGCCGTCTCAAGAGCACGGGCCGCGAAGCCATCCAAAAGTGGCACACGAGCCCACACTCAGATGGGAGACGATCATGAGAACCCTGGCTTCTGCCCTGATCGCCCTGGCGGTTCTGGCCGGCGTGGCGGCGCCCCTGGTGGCGCCGGCGAGCGCGTTCGACGGCAGGTCGTACTTCGAGGAGCTGCAGCGCAACCTCCCGTAAGCGGCAACAGGTCTTTGTCCGAGAGAAGGGCCCGTGTCTCCCACGGGCCTTTTTCATTGCGGGCGCCGCCTTGGGGCACTGCACACGTCAATCGAGGGCAATATCTCCCTCGACCACGTGGTTGAGGTCGGTGCCCGCCGCCGTCAGCACCACCTTGACCTTGAGCGCGCCCTTGTCGAGGCCCCGCTCACGCACGACGCGCTCGATCTCCCGCTGCGAGGTGACGCCCACCTGCTTCAGAAACTTGCGCAGCGACTGGTTGAACCTGTCCTCGTCCATGCCTGCTCTCCATTGCGCCGAATGCCCGATAGGCCACGCTTTGCCGCGTCCGGCTCGTGAAGCGCCCGCCGTGCTGCACCGCAAACCGGGCGGACGCCGGCCGGCCGGGGGAGCCTGGAGATTACGCCTCGCCCGTGCCATGATAAAAGGCGGAGTGGAGGAAAGGGCAACGATTGCTTTTCGGCCCGGTTGCCGAGATCGGCGGCGGGGGTTTCGCGCGGCAGTTGCTCTGTAACGAGACGTGGTGCATCAGACCGGGACGCGCAAGACAGGAATGACCGAGCACATCAGGAGCTTTGCGGCTGCGCCGGAGCTGGTCGATCCGTTCGGCCGGCAGATCACCTATCTCAGGGTCTCCGTCACCGACCGCTGCGACTTCCGCTGCACCTACTGCATGTCGGAGCACATGACCTTCCTGCCCAGGAAGGACCTGCTCACGCTGGAGGAGCTGGACCGCGTATGCTCCGCCTTCGTGGCGAGAGGCGTGCGCAAGCTCAGGATCACCGGCGGCGAGCCGCTGGTGCGCAAGAACATCGTGTGGCTGCTGCGCGCGCTCGCCCGCCATTTGGAGACGGGGGCCCTCGACGAGCTGACGCTCACCACCAACGCCAGCCAGCTCACCAGGTTCGCCGACGAGCTGAAGGCGGTGGGCGTGCGCCGCATCAACATCTCGCTCGACACCCTGAAGGCGGACCGCTTCCGCGCCATCACCCGCTGGGGCAACCTCGCCGAGGTCATGGCCGGCATCGACGCCGCCGAGAAGGCGGGGCTCGCGGTGAAGCTCAACGCCGTGGCGCTGAAGGGCACGAACGAGGACGAGATCGACGACCTCGTCCGCTTCGCCCACGGCCGCGGCTTCGATCTGACGCTGATCGAGACCATGCCCATGGGCGACATCGACGGCGACCGCACCGACCAGTACCTGCCGCTGTCGATCGTGCGTGCCCGCCTCATGGACCGCTGGACGCTGGAGGACATCCCGTTCCGCACCGGCGGCCCGGCGCGCTATGTCCGCATCAAGGAGACGGGCGGTCGCCTCGGCTTCATCACCCCGATGACGCACAATTTCTGCGAGAGCTGCAACCGCGTGCGGCTCACGTGCACCGGCACGCTCTACATGTGTCTCGGCCAGAACGACGCCGCCGATCTGCGCGC
>DATMZP010000320.1:0-2358 GCA_035573595.1 Hyphomicrobiaceae bacterium | reverse complement strand
CGGCGATACCGAGCTCGAAGTGCTGACCCCGCGGGCTCATCTCCCACTTCTGCGGCGACAGCAGCCCGCGCTGCTTGAACACGTCCTCGTGGCTGGCCATGGAGAAGAGGCCGCGCCGGTTGACCCAGGGCCCCAGATTGGTCGACACCGTCACATCCGGCGAGGTCGTGACGATGCGGTCGGCCAGCGGCCCACCCGCGCGCGCGATCTCGTCGAGCACACGGCCGAAGCCGGCTTGCGTCGACATCTGGCCTTTAGCCTCGATCTTGGGGAAGTCGCCGATCGGCACGCGCTGCGCTTTCAATCGCCGCCTGCCCTTGCCCACGAATGGCACGCGCGCCAGAAAGGTTTCCACTTCGGCCGGCTGCATGTCCAGCCCGGCGAACTTGTCCCATTCCTCGCCCTGGTTGATGCCTTCGCGCGCCCGCAAGTCGCCCAACTGCGCCTTGGTCATCAGCCCGGAATGGTTGTCCTTGTGGCCCTGGAACGGCAGCCCGAAACCCTTGATGGTGTAGGCGATGAAACAGACCGGCTGGTTGGTCGGCGCCTCGTCGAAGGCCTCCAGGATGGCCTGCAGATCATGGCCGCCCAGGTTGGTCATGAGGCGGGCCAATGCCGCATCGTCGTGGCGCGCCACGATGGCGAGCGTGTCGGGGTGGCCGGCGAGGTCCGCCTCCAGCTGGCCCCGCCACGCCGCCCCGCCCTGGAACACCAGGGCCGAGTAGAGCATGTTCGGGCAGTCGTCGATCCAGCGCTGCAGGTGCTCTCCGCCGGGCTCGGCAAAGGCGCGCTCCAGCAGCTTGCCGTACTTGAGGAGCACCACCTTCCAGCCGAGGTTCTCGAACAGCCCGGCCAGCTTCATGAACAGGCTGTCGGACACCACCGAGTCGAGGCTCTGGCGGTTGTAGTCGATCACCCACCAGCAATTGTCGAGGCCGTGCTTCCAATACTCCAGCAGCGCCTCGTGGATGTTGCCCTCGTCGAGCTCCGCATCGCCCACCAGCGCCACCATGCGCCCTTTCGGCCAATTCCGGCTCCAGCCCTTGGCGTGCACATAGTCCTGCACCAGGCTCGCAAAGCCCGTGACCGCCACGCCGAGACCAACCGAGCCCGTGGAGAAATCGACATCGTCGGCATCCTTGGTGCGCGAGGGATACGACTGGGCGCCGCCGAAGCCGCGGAAATTCTGCAGCTTGTCGAGCGTCTGGTTGCCGAGCAGGTACTGAATGGCGTGGAACACCGGGCTCGCGTGCGGCTTCACCGCCACCCGGTCCTCCGGCCGCAGGATGTGGAAGTAGAGCGCCGTCATCAGCGTCACCAGCGACGCCGATGACGCCTGGTGGCCGCCCACCTTGAGCCCGTCGCCACGGTCCACCTCGTGGTTGGCGTGGTGGATCATGTAGGTGGAGAGCCACAGCACTTTGCGCTCCAGCTGGCGCAGCATGTCGAGCGTCGAGCGGCTCGGCGGTGCAGGGATCGCGCCTTCCATCAGTGCCCGCCCCCCGAATTGCCCCGCACGTCCACCTCCAGTCCCGCAGCCCTGAGCTGACCCACCGTCTCGTCGAGGTGCGCGCGGTCGCGCGTCTCGATCACCGCCTCCAGGACGGCGCCCTTGGCCGGCAGGTCTGTGAAGACGCGCTGGTGATAGACCTCGACGATATTGGCGCCGGCGTCGCCCAGGATGTTGGCGACCTTGCCCAGCGTTCCCGGCCGGTCGACCAGGTCGATGCTGAGCCGTGTGAGGCGGCCATCGCGCGCCAACTCGCGCGTCAGCACGCCGGCCAGCAGGCGCGTGTCGATGTTGCCGCCGGTCATGACCAGCCCGACGTTGCGGCCCTTGAACCGCTCGCGGTGCGCGCACACCGCGGCCAGCCCGGCGGCGCCGGCTCCCTCCACCACCGTCTTCTCGATATTGATCAGCAGGCTCACGGCGTGCTCGATCTCGGGCTCCGTCACCAGCAGGATATCGTCCACCAGCTCGGCGACAATCGGCGCCGTGATCTGCCCCGGCGCCTTCACCGCGATGCCCTCCGCCAGCGTATCGCCACGCATCGGCAGGCTTTCGCGATTGATCAGGTTGTACATCGATGGATACAGCGCTGCCTCGACGCCGATCACCTGGATGTCGGGCTTCAGCGCCTTGGCAGCGATCGCCATGCCCGAGATCAGCCCGCCGCCGCCGATGGGCACCACCAGCGCGTCGATCTCCGGCGCCGCGCCCAGCATCTCCAGCGCGATCGTGCCTTGTCCGGCGATCACCAGCGGGTCGTCGAAGGGGTGGACGAAGGTGAGGCGCCGCTCGCGCCCGTGCTCGCGGGCGAAGACGGCGGCCTCCTCCACGTTCTCACCGCGCAGGAT
>DATMZP010000319.1:0-2358 GCA_035573595.1 Hyphomicrobiaceae bacterium | reverse complement strand
ACGCCGGTCTCGACGTCCACCGCGGCCTCGGCCATCTGCACGCCGCCGACGCCGCTGTTGGTCAGCTCGCCTTCGCCGGGATTGGTGCCTGCCGCGGTGACCGGGGTCTGGCCGAAGAGCGCCGCCGCCTGCCGCCAGGTCAAAGCGCGCGATGGGTCCGCCTTGACGCGGATCGCACCCTCGGCGGCCTCCAGCTCGTCCGGAGTGGTCTCGAGCCGCGGCGCCGCCTTGGTGAAGACCAGCGCCAGGAGGTTCTGCGCCGCCCGCCGCGTGGCGGCGCTGACGCCCCCGACGGTCGTGCTGCCGCCCGAGCCGCCCGACGCCGGGTAACGGCTGTCCCCCAGGCTCACCTTCACCGAGTCCAGGGGGACTCCCAGGGTCTCGGCGAGGACGATGGCGATGACCGTGCGGGTGCCGGTGCCGATGTCCTGGCTGGCGATCTTGGCCTCGGCCATGCCGTCGGGATGAACGGTCACCTCGCAGTTGCTGCGATGGCCGCGCCCGCCCCAGGTGTGGAGCGAGAGGCCGAGGCCGCGCTTGACTGGCCCCTTGCCGGGGCCGCCCCGCGGATGCCAGCGCTGGCGCCAGCCCATGAGCTCGTCGGCCACCTGCAGCTCCTCGCGATAGACCTTTTCGAGCTGGCCGGTCAGCGGCAGGTTCTGCAGCCAGAAGTCCAGCGGGTTCATGCCCAGCGCCGCGGCGAGATCGTCCAGGGCGCTCATGGTGATGAAGGCGCCCTGCGGATGGTTGGGAGCCCGCCAGGCGCGGGCGCTGGCCCGGTGAGTGGGCACCGAGGTGTGCCGGTGGCGCCGGTTGGGGATCTGGAAGATGTAGGGGATCGGCGGGTTGCCCGAGCCCCCGGGGCCGCCCGAGCCCCAGGACTTCGAGGACCAGGCGGTGAGCGTGCCGTCTCGCTTCGCCCCCACTTCGACCTCGCCGTAGGCCGACGGCCGGTCGCCGGCCACCGTGATCTCGGCCCGCCGGTCGAGCATCAGCTTCACCGGCGCGCCGGCCAGCTTGGCCAGCTTGGCGCACTCGACTCCCCAACGGTCGATGCTGAACTTGCTGCCGTAGCCGCCGCCCATGTACTCGGTCACCACGCGGACGTTGGCCGCCGGGATTCCGACCCCCTCGGCGAGCTGCGGCGCGACGCCGGCCACGGCCTGGGTGGAGCACCAGGCGGTCAAGGTGTCCGGCCCGGTCCACTGCACGATCTGGCCGTGCGCCTCCAGGCAGTTGTGCGCCACCATCGGCATGCCGTAGGTGCCCTTGATCTTCACCTCGGCCGCGGCCAGCGCGGCGTCGGGATCGCCGACCGCCTCCTCCGGGCCGGCCTGCACGCCGGGGGCCTGGTCCAGGTGCTCCTCGCTGACGAAATGGGGCAGCACCTCGTACTCGACCCCGATCGCGCGGATCGCCGCCTCCGCCGCCGCCTCGCTGGTCGCCGCCACGGCCGCGACTTCGTCGAGGGCCCACTGGATCTCCGTGCCGGGACCCTGAATCACCCGCACGGCCTTGACGCCCGGCATCCGCTCGGCCGCGGAGACGTCGATCGACTTGACCCGGGCGTGGGCATGGGGGCAGCGCAGCACCTTGGCCCACAGCATGCCGGAGGGCTGGAGATCGTAGGTGTACTTGGCGTGGCCGGTGACCTTGGCGGGACCGTCGAGGCGCGAGATCCGCTGGCCGATCAGGCGCCGGTCCTCGGCCTTCGGCCAGGAGTACTCAACCATGATGGCGCTTCCTCTTTTTCTTCCTTTTCTTCACGGTCTTCCCCTTCTCCGGCTCCGTGCTTCCGGCATCGGCGAGGCTGGCGTCTGCCGCCTCTCCGGCCTCTTCCTCCTCGACGGACCCGCCGGCCATCAGCGGCGCGGCGGCGAGCACGGCCTTGCGCATCCCCGCATAGGTGCCGCAGCGGCAGAAGTTGCCGGAGAGGCCGTGATGCACGTCCGCCAGCTTGGGATTGGGATTGCGGTCGAGCAAGGCCTTCGCGGCCATCAAGAAGCCGGGCGTGCAGAAGCCGCACTGCTGCGCGTCGTTCTCGACGAAAGCGGCCTGCAGGGGATTGAGATCCTCCGGCGGGCCGAGCGCTTCGACGGTGACGATGGGCTGGCGCTGCACGTCGACGGCGAGCAGGCTGCAGGCGTACACGGCCTTGCCGTCGAGCAGCACGGTGCAGGCGCCGCAGGTGCCGCGGTCGCACACCCGCTTGGCGCCGGTCAGCTCCAGGTGATCGCGCAGGGCGTCGAGCAGCGTCGTGCGCGGCTCCAGCCTGAGGTCGTGCGACTTGTTGTTGATGCGCAGCCGGACGGGGACCTCACCCGGCCCCCAGATCTCGACGCCGGCCTCGGTGCGGGG
>DATMZP010000318.1:0-2337 GCA_035573595.1 Hyphomicrobiaceae bacterium | reverse complement strand
GGCTGAAGGTGGGCGACGCGGTGTTCTTCGCCGCCGGCACGCCCGACAAGTTCTACAAGTTCGCGGGCGACGCGCGCACGCTGATCGTCCAGGAGCTCAAGCTGATCGACGAGCGCCGGTTCGCGCTGGCATGGATCGTCGACTTCCCGATGTACGAGTGGAACGAGGACGAGAAGAAGATCGACTTCTCGCACAACCCGTTCTCCATGCCGCAGGGCGAGCTCAAGGCGCTGGAGGTGGCCAGGTCCGACGAGGATCTCCTCAAGATCAAGGCCTTCCAGTACGACATCGTCTGCAACGGCTTCGAGATCGCCTCGGGCGGGATTCGCAACCACAAGCCGCAGACCATGATCAAGGCGTTCGGCATCGCCGGCCTCGGCCCTGAGGTTGTCGAGGCGCGCTTCGGCGGCATGTATCGCGCGTTCCAGTACGGCGCCCCTCCGCACGGCGGCATGGCCGCCGGCATCGACCGCATCGTCATGCTGTTGCTGGGCGCCAAGAACCTGCGCGAGGTGGCGCTGTTCCCCATGAACCAGCAGGCCAGCGACCTGCTCATGGGCGCCCCCAGCGAGGTCACGCCGAAGCAACTCCGCGAGTTGCATATCCGGTTGGCGGTCCCGGACAAGAAGGGGTGACGGCGGACGGGCGCACATCGGGGGGCTCGAGGCGTGACGCAAGGGCAGACAGAGGGCTCGCAGGGGGGCGCGGTGGTCTGCCCGAAGTGCAGCCACGCGATGCGCGAGGGGTTTCTGCTGGACTTTGTCGATAACTTCACAGCCTGGGAGACGAGCTGGCTCGAAGGGGCGCCGGAGCGAAGATTCTGGGCGGGCGTGAAGAGATCGGGCAAACCGCGCATCCCGGTCGCAGCCTATCGCTGCACCTCGTGCGGCTACGTCGAGATGTACGCCAAGGCCGCCGAGAAGACGTAGGCACCGAACCGTATGCTCTCGGCTGGGCCTTTTGCGCACCGGCTCGACGGTCCGGCTATGCCTGCCGCAGCAGTCTCGCCACCCGCGGGGCGAAGTAGGTCAGGACGCCGTCGGCCCCGGCGCGCTTGAAGGCCAGCAGGCTCTCCAGCATCACCTTGTCGCCGTCGAGCCAGCCGTTCCGGGCGGCGGCCATCAGCATCGCGTACTCGCCGGAGACCTGGTAGGCGAAGGTGGGCATGCCGAAGGCGTCCTTCACCCGGCGCACGATGTCGAGGTAGGGCATGCCGGGCTTGACCATGACCATGTCGGCGCCTTCGGCGATGTCGAGGGCCACCTCGCGCAGCGCCTCGTCGGAGTTGGCCGGGTCCATCTGGTAGGTGCGCTTGTCGCCGACGAGGGTTGCGGAGGAGCCCACCGCGTCGCGGAACGGGCCGTAGAAGGCGGAGGCATACTTGGCGGCGTAGGCCATAATCTGCACGTTGGAGCGCCCGTAGGCCTCCAGCGCCGCCCGGATGGCGCCGACGCGGCCGTCCATCATGTCGGAGGGGGCGATGATGTCGCAGCCGGCCTCGGCCTGCACCAGAGCCTGGCGCACCAGCACCTCCAGGGTGGCATCGTTGACGATCTCGCCGTCGCGCATCAGACCGTCGTGGCCGTGGCTGGTGTAGGGGTCGAGCGCCACATCGAGCAGCACGCCGATGTCGAGCTTGGCGTCGCGGATGGCGCGGGTGGCGGTGCAGACCAGGTTCTCGGGGTTGAGCGCCTCGCGGCCGTCGTCGCTGCGCAGCTTGGGGCTGGTGTAGGGAAAGAGCGCCACAACCGGGATGCCGAGGCTCACCGCCTCCTGGGCCGCCTCCACGGCGAGATCCACGCTGAGCCGGCTCACGCCGGGCATGGAGGGGACCTCCTGTTGCACCCCGCGGCCCTCAACCACAAAGATCGGCCAGATCAGATCGGCGGGGGTGAGCACGGTCTCGGCCACCAGCCGCCGCGCCCACGCCGTACGCCGGTTGCGGCGCATCCGCACCGCCGGGAAGCTGCCCGACGTCGCCTGCTCGGCCTTGGCGGAGGCCTCTCTGGACGCCGGTTGGCGCTGGGCAGGCGGTTTCATCGCAGTCATGGCACACCCTACTGATTGACCGGCCGCATTGCGCCCGGTGCTCTCACCTTCTCGCGCCGGCGGGCCGCGAAGGCAAGGGGGAGGGGCAGGTTTTGATGGAGCCGCTGGCGTTCAACCGGCCCTGGCAACCGCATAACTCCTATTTGATACGCAGCTCAACGTCCGCTGGATGCGTGTCCGGCAGAAATGTCCGGCGCGCGCAATACCTATGGGAACCTCGAAGAATAGGTCGATCTGAGAGTTTTGGGCTCGGCCTGAGCGGGCGAGCCACACGGTCGTGTTGGGGTG
>DATMZP010000317.1:0-10065 GCA_035573595.1 Hyphomicrobiaceae bacterium | reverse complement strand
ATAGAGCTCGCGGTGCCCGGCGGTGGTGATGCGTCCGGCCTCGACGGCTCGGCCGACCGCCCTCAGTCCGCTGCGCAATTGGTCCTCAATGTCTCCAAGCGCCTGCTGCTCAACCTGCTCGGAAAGGCCGTTGGGCTTCGGCGAGCGCAGCTGGATCTTGACCCATAGGAGGTGGGGCCTGCCGGCCATCGGCGCCTTTGGGCGCAGGCTCCGATCCAACGCCACCGACGCAAGTGCGCCGTTGGCTTTGGTGAAGTAGTGGCCCCAGGACGAGAGCGGCATGCTGGGCGGCTTTTGCTTTTTGCCGTCGGCAGAGCTCTTTTGCTGCGATTTGGCCATTTGCGACACCGCCGGTGCGGTGCTGGACGCCAGGCAGGCCAGGCAGAGAGCCACCACGCTCAAAAGCCGCATCGCATCCCCCCGGTCTGCTCGTCGCCGGCACTCCGGCTCTCTCCGCCCGGCCAGGGCACCGTTGCCGACACGTTGAAAGCCCTTCAACTCGTCGGCCCGTCGAGCTTGCGCGTGAGGTTCTCGAACTCGCGGCGCAGCTCCTCGTTCTTGAAGATCTGGTCGAAGGTGGGCGCCTCCAGCTTCTGGATCGACTCGAACGAGGCCGAAGCATCGCGCATCAGGTTGCGCAATTGAAAGCTCACCTCCACGGTCTCGAAGGTGTTGTCGGCGATCCTGAGGTCATGCACCGCGCGCTGGCGCGCCTTCGCCACCTGCTCGCGCTGCTGCAGCAGATAGCGGCGGTAGCCCCTGGCGGCGTCCTCGGCGAGGCGCTGGCTATCGGCGTTGGCCTCCAGCGCGCGCTTCTGGTCGTCGCGGTTTTCCGCCCGCATCAGCTCTGCCGTCTTCACGCGAGCGGCGCGGATATCGACCTCGATGGCCGTGAGCTTCGGCAGGTACTGCTTGTCGATCTTGCCGATCAGCGAATCCTGCGCATGCACCAGCAACGCGAACAGTGCGGCATGCATGGCGAAGTATTTCCGGGCCGCGCCGATGTTCTCGCCTGACGCCGTCATCATCTTGCCGAGCTGGGTGTCGATCAGCCGCGCGGAGTTGAATACGACGACCAGGCGCACCAGGTCGCCCGACAGCACGCCGTCGAGCAGGAGGTCCACCTGCTCCGCCGTCAGCTCCACGCCGTTCCGGCGCAGCGCCTCGCGGATGCCGGTCTTGGTCTGGGCGATCTCGTCGCGGTTGGCGGCGATGCGCCGCTTCGCCTCCTCGATCTCGCGGCCGATGGAGCCCACCGTCTCGGAGAGCATGCTGGTGAGCATGCCGTCCTTGGGCGCCATCAGCTGCTTCTCGCGGAGCGCGACGATGCGGTCGTCGAGGTCGCGGATGTTGCGGCGCAGCCCCTCGATCTTCTTCTGCAGCTCCACGACCGGTGCGTCGGTTACGATCCCCAGCACCGCGTCGAGGAGGTCGCGCACCTTGCGCTCGCGGTCCTCCTTGGTCTCGGCCCAGATGGGCTTGAGCATGAAGTCCGCGTCCGAGGGCAGCTTGCGCGCCTCTGAGCGGTTCCTCGCGGCGTCCTGCAGGATGGCATCGACGGCCTTCATCAGGCGCTGCGCCTGCTCCTGGCCCGCCTCCGCGTCGTTGGCGCCGCCGACCGGGAGCGTCTGCAGGCCAGTAGCGGGAGCCGACGGCGGCGGTGTCGCGCCCTTCGTCTCCGCCGTCTTGAGCTCGGACGCCCCACGCGGGATGGGGCTCACGCCGATCAGCACCAGCACCACCGCGAGCAATACCGCGGCACCCAGTGCGCTCCGCAATCCGAAGAGCATCGCCTGCACCTCCGCATGAGCGCCAGCACGGCAGCCCCGAATTCGGGCTTTTTTGTGTAGCCCACCCCGGGGCTATTGTCCCGCGCTGTTGACGCGATGGTTTGCGGCTCGGACCAGCGCCAGCAGCTCGTCGTTCACCTGCCGCGCGTCGGTGAGGACGACCATGTGGGTGATGGCGGGGCCAGGCCCGCGCAGCTTGGCCTGCTGCACCACGGCGTCGAACGCCCGGTCGCCGAGATCGAGGCCCAGGCGGAGCTCGGTTGGGTGCAGGGTCACGGCGGCGAGCTCGTTGGGAGCGCCGAACGAGACATAGCGGCCTTGCGGGGCGACGACGACGCCGGGGATGGCTTGGCGGATCCGGGCTTCCAGCATGTGATAGAGCGGGCGGTAGCCCTTGGCCGCCGAGACGAGCTTCTCCAGCTCTGCGGTTGCATTCGCCGGTGGCTCAACCACCTTCGGAGCCAACTCCTTGGCCTTTGGCGCTGAAGGGGTGGGCTTTGGCTGCGATTTTGGCTGCGGCGTCGGCTCGGCAGGCGGCGCTGCGCTGCGCCCTACCTCCACGACAGCAGGGGCTGGAGGCTGAGGCGCATCCGCGTAGATCGGCTTGCCGCCGTTGCGGTGAATGCGCTCCAGCCACGAGGCGCGGGCAAAGGGCAGGCCCTCGCTCCGCAGCCAGTCGATGATCTCGTTCTTGTCGCTGAAGCCCTGGGTGGCAATCGCCGCCATCCATTCGGCAAGGTCGCGCCCGGTGCGGGCCTTCAGCCCTTGCAGGAACTGGTGCTCCTCCTCGCGCTCGTCGTTGACCATCGTCCCCCCGTCTCAGTCCAGCGTCTTCAGAGCCACCGCCGCGTGCGCTCCTTGTAGTCGCGATACGCCTGCCCGAAGCGCGCCTCCAGATGCCGCTCCTCGGGCAGGATGGCAAGCCAGTGGATCACGACCGCGTATACCCCCGCCAGGATCACGAACCAGATGTTGTGCGTCAGCTCGGCGAGGCCCAGGAAGATCAGCACGTGGCCGATGTAGATGGGGTTGCGACGCCAGCGGAACGGACCGTCTGTGATGAGCCTGTCGGCACCCCGGTGCGGCTGGATGGTGGTGCCGGCCCTGCGGAACGTCACCGTTGCCCACGCCACCAGCGCCATGCCGGCGAGACCGAGGCTGTAGCCGACGAGGCGCGCGGGCCAATCGTCGAGCCCCGGCCACGGCAGCGGATAGAGCCGGTCTGCCAGCCATCCCGCCACCAGCACAACCGCGATCAGCAGCGGCGGCCACGGAATGGCGGATGGCCTCGATGTCGTGTCAGTGCTCATGCTCACACCGGGAATCCCGATTTGCGGGGGCTTCATGATACACTAGCCGCACGAACGCCAGGAGGGAGCGCCCGATGATCCCCAACGACTTTCCGACCCTCGATTTCGGCCTGGGCGAGACGGCCGACCAGCTCAGAGCCAGCGTTCGCGGTTTCACTGCTGACGAGATCGCGCCCATCGCCGCCGAGATCGACAGGACCAACGAATTTCCGCGCCATCTGTGGCCCAAGCTTGGCGCGCTCGGCTTGCATGGCATCACGGTGGAGGAGGAGTACGGCGGGTCGGGCCTCGGCTACCTGGAGCACTGCGTCGCCCTGGAGGAGATCAGCCGCGGCTCTGCCTCCGTGGGGCTCTCCTACGGCGCCCACTCCAACCTGTGCGTCAACCAGATCCGCCGCAACGGCAGCGACGCGCAGAAGCGCAAGTATCTCCCCAAGCTGATCTCCGGAGAGCACGTCGGCGCGCTCGCCATGTCGGAGGCCGGCGCCGGCTCCGACGTGATCTCCATGCGGCTCAGGGCCGACAGGAAGGGCGATCGCTACGTCCTCAACGGCACCAAGTTCTGGATCACCAACGGCCCGTGCGCCGATGTGCTGGTGGTGTATGCGAAGACAGACCCTGGCGCCGGCCCCCGCGGCATCACCGCCTTCCTGGTCGAGGGCGGCTACAAGGGGTTCTCCACCGCCCAGAAGCTCGACAAGCTCGGCATGCGCGGCTCCGACACCGGCGAGCTGATCTTCGAGGACTGCGAGGTGCCCGAGGAGAACGTGCTGGGCGAGCTCGGCCGGGGTGTGAACGTGCTGATGAGCGGCCTCGATTACGAGCGTGCCGTGCTGGCGGCCGGCGCTCTCGGCATCATGCAGGCGGCCATGGACGTGGTGATCCCCTACGTGCACCAGAGAAAGCAGTTCGGCCAGGCGATCGGCGAGTTCCAGCTGGTGCAGGGCAAGCTCGCCGACATGTACACCACCATGAACGCCTGCAAGGCCTACGTTTACGCGGTGGCCAAGGCCTGCGACCGCGGCGAGACCGCCCGCAAGGACGCCGCCGGCGCCATCCTCTACGCCGCCGAGAAGGCGACGCTGGTCGCGCTGGATGCCGTGCAGCTTCTGGGCGGCAACGGCTATATTAACGATTTCCCGACAGGGCGCCTGCTGCGCGACGCCAAGCTCTACGAGATCGGCGCCGGCACCAGCGAGATCCGCCGGTGGCTGATCGGCCGCGAGCTGTTCGCGGAGACGGCGTAACCTGGGGTCGCTACGGGTGACTCAGTTTGAAATCTTAGGTTCTTGACCTGCATTCGCCCCGGCGGCAGTCCATGCTATGCGTAGCCTAAAGTGCGGGAGGTCCGACATGGACCCTGAGCAGTTCACATCGCAGCATAGTCCGAGCGAACCGACTTGGGGTCGATGCCTGTGCCGGCCATTGGGTTTGAGCACGTAGATTGGGGAACGCGAATGGCGACGATCCGGGGCCGCAGCCTTGGCCTGGCTTTGGCGGCGATGATGCTGGCGACGTGGCTGGGCGGCGGCACCGCGCCCGCGCAGGCCGATGAGCAGGGCACGGTCCACAAGGTGGCGATCCAGGTGAGCCAGAACGACAAGGCGCAGATGGATCTGGCCCTCAACAACGCCAAGAACATCGCCGACTACTACAAGACGAAGAACGAGACCGTCCTGATCGAGATCGTCGCCTACGGTCCCGGCCTGCATATGCTGCGCGCGGATACCAGCCCGGTGAAGGACCGCATCGGCCCCATGGCGCTGGAGAACCCCAATCTCAAGTTCATCGCTTGCGGCAACACGCAGGCCAACCAGAGCAAGGCCGAGGG
Organism: Hyphomicrobiaceae bacterium; assembly: GCA_035573595.1. Classification (GTDB taxonomy): domain Bacteria; phylum Pseudomonadota; class Alphaproteobacteria; order Rhizobiales; family Hyphomicrobiaceae; genus AWTP1-13. Next base: position 5,134 of record DATMZP010000317.1, on the reverse strand, counting down.
CAAGCAGGTGCCGCTCATCGGCGAGGCCAACGTCGTGCCGTCCGGCGCCGTGCGCCTCATGGAGCTGCAGGCGCAGGGCTACGCCTACATCAGGCCTTGAGCCCGAATTCCCCCCGCGTCGCGCGCCGCAGGCGCGACCGCGCGGCAGCACGCCCGTTCCGGGCCGTCCTCGCGTGCAGGAGCACCCCTGCGCCGTGAGGTCGCGTACCCTGCGGCGCAGCCGCCATGTACGGTTGTACGACGCTGCCGGGATCGCGCCCCGCGGCCAGCCGAGCCATGGCCCGGCTGCAGCGCACAAGTTGCCGTTTTCATGTGCGCGCCTTCTCGGATAAGCTCAATCGAAAAGTCCGTCTCGGGGAGAGCATCCGTGCGCCGCAGAGCGTTGCACCGCAGAGCGTTCCTGCGCACCGGCGCAGCGGTGGCGCTGTCGACCCCGGCCCTCGCCGCCCCTGCCGTCGCCCAGTCGGCTCCCGAGGTCCGCTGGCGCATGGCGTCGAGCTTCCCCAAGTCGCAGGAGACCTTGTTCGGCACCGGCCAGACCCTGTCCGCCCATGTGGCCGAGATCACCGACAACAAGTTCCAGATCCAGGCCTACGCCGCCGGCGAGCTGGCCACCAGCCGCCAGGCCCTCGATGTGGTGGCGAGCGGCTCCGTAGAATGCGCCCACACGCCCCTCTCCTTCCACGTCGCCAAGGACATGACCCTGGGGCTCGGCTCCGGCCTGCCCTTCGGTCTCAACGCCCGCCTGCAGCAGTCGTGGTGGGCGTACGGTGGCGGCGCCAAGCTCGTCAACGACGCGCTCAAGGCGTTCGGCGCCTATGGCATGCCCGCCGGCACCATCGGCGGTCAGATGGGCGGTTGGTTCAAGAAGGAGATCAACGCCCTCGAGGACTTCAAGGGCCTGCGCTTCCGCATCAACGGCCTCGGCGCCCCTGTATTCGCCAGGCTCGGCGCCGTGCCGTTCGATATGCCGCACGCCGACGTGGTGGCGGCGCTGGACAACAATGCCCTCGACGGCGCCGAGTTCCTGTGCCCGCACGACGACGAGCGGCTGGGGCTCGTCAAGGTGGCCAAGTACAACTATGGGCCCTGCTGGTGGGAGAGCGCCGGCATGGTGCACCTCGTCGTCAACCTGGAGAAGTGGGAGGCGCTGCCCAAGTCCTACCGGGCGGCGCTGGCACGCGCCTGCGACGCCGTCAACGCGGGCATGCTCGCCAAGTACGACGCCATCAATCCGCCGGCGCTGCGGCGTCTGGTGGCCGCCGGCGCGGTGATCCGCCAGTTCCCCCAGCCGGTGGTGGAGGTCTGCCACCGGGCGACGGTGGAGCATTTCGCCGAGCTCGCCGCCAAGGACGCCAGGTTCAAGAAGGGCCTGGAGTCGGCTACGTCCTTCCTCAAGGACCACCTGGCGTGGCTGCAGGCCTCCGACCACGCCTACGACGCCCTCCAGATCGCCATCAACGGCCGCAGCTGACGGCGCGCGGCGGTTTGCCGGCGGCCTACGGTCAGCTACCCCCGAGAGCGGACCATTCGCCCGGCTTGTCCTCTACGGAGAATGAGTGCCAGCAGACGACGTCTTGGTCAGACAGCTCGCACATCATCGGATACGGGCGCACTGGCAGAACTGACGCGCTTGCTATTTGCAGTCACGCGAAGCGTAAGACCTGCCGCCTGCCCAATCCCGCCGCTCGCAGGTCAGTCTATTGTTTGTCATGCTGCTCTCCACAGCACGTCGCTCCGTCGACCCCGGCGCGTTCCTGCTGGATCGGCGGGCAAGGGACCGTGCCATAGCTGCAAAAGACGCAGCAGTCGCCGCGCTTGGGCCTCAGCATCGTGCCGCACCCCTTGCAGGGGTAGAAGCCGACGCATGCATCGGTCGGCATCGTCTCCGTAGCCTGGTGGCTGCAATGCGGGCAGGTGATGAGCGAACGAAGTTCCAACGCAAGCGTGTGTCGTTCCATGAGCTTCCCAACCGTGATCACTTCCGTCGCAGCGCAATGAGATATCGCGTCAGCGCCGTCTCATAGTAGGAGACCAACACCGCCCCTACGAGCAGCACGGTCGCAAGCGCGAGAACGGCAAACGTCCGGTTCGCGGCGCGACGCCGGATTGCGATCCCCCAGCCCAAGCCGACGAGAATAGCGGCGGTGGCGGTAGTGTATGCGCGGTAGGCGACGAAGATCTCTATATTGGCGACCCAGGCCCCGGCCAGGCCGAGCCAAGCCAGCACCAATGGAAGAGCGCAGCATGACGCACCCACCAGAGCCGCGAGGGCAGTCACTAAGCCAATGCGAGAGAACAGGCGGACGTGTCGTGCGGCGCTGCTCGCCTTGACACCCACCGATTGCATTGTCTTTGGCATGGCGCCAGAATAATTCCTGTAGTAGCTGCAGGTTCAAGGATTTTGGCGTGGCTCAATCCAACACAAAATCGCGAGCGCCCGGCCTCTCGATTGGCGAGCCTTCCCGGCGCACTGGCGTAAACATTGAAACCATCCGATATTACGAGCGTATCGGTCTTCTGCCGGCTCCGCCGCGCAGCCGCGGCCGACACCGCTTATACGACGACCTGCATCGGCAGCGCCTGGCCTTCATTCGACGCTCCCGCGCACTCGGCTTCTCCATCAACGATACGCGCGATCTCCTCGGGCTTGCTCGCGGTCACAACCTCACCTGCGCCGAGGTGAGGACTTTGACAGAGCAGCACGTGGCCAGCATCCGTGGAAAAATCCGCGACTTGAAAAAGCTCGACCGTGTTCTCAGCGAGTTGGCTGCAAAGTGCGGAGGATTATCTGTTCCGGAATGCCCGATCCTGGATGCACTTGCGGGGCGGCAGCATCGCTGACGAGGGCAGCTAATGGGATGGACGGGCGGTGCTCCGCGCAGCACCCCGGGTCGAACGGGGGTAAGCCCGTGAGCGGAGCAGCAGTTGCTCGCCATCCTTGTGCACGGCGCGTTTCGCCTGATGGGGTACCCAAGTTGAAGCGCAAGCGGCGCGTGCACGCAATGCTGGAGCTTGTGGACTTCGAAAACTGCGTTTCTGACACTATGCATGTGCACCTATGTGCATATAATGCGTCTGGCTAATGTTGCGCACTCACGGTGCAGGACCCGGATGAAGGTGTCGCGGCAAGAGGCTGCTCGGCGGTGGTGGCGGTTTTTGATACCGGTTTCTTCAAGGCGCTATGCGAGCCGGCGCGTATTTCGGTGCTGCGTCAGCTGATCCTGCTCGGCCGTGCCGATATTGGCGCCATCGCCGCCCGCCTACCCCAGGACCGCTCAGTGGTTGCGCGGCATCTGCACCGGCTGGCTGCCGTGCAAATCGTCATAGGCGAGAAGGTAGGCCGGCATGTCTTCTATCAGATCGACGCTGCGGCGGTCGCGGAACGCCTCGAAGGAATTCTCGCGATAACGCGTCTGCTCGCCTCAACGATGGGCCAGCAACCAAGGTCGCTTGATGCCCGGTGACACAACCATCGTCTTCGGCATGCCGGTGCCCTCCGTTGACCCGGTATTCCTGGCCGTGGTCCGCTTCCACATCGTCGTAGGCACGGCCTGCGTCGTGGCCGGTATCGCTGCCATGCTCAGCGGCAAAGGTCGAGGCCGTCATTCGACGTCCGGAGCGATCTACTATTGGTCCTTGGCGGTAGTCGTCGCTTCGGCAACGGGGCTATCAGCCGTGCGCTGGGCCGAGAACTATCATCTGTTCTTCCTCGGTGCCTTGTCCCTGATCGCGGCGACCGTCGCGCGGAGGGCCGTACGGCAACGCTGGCACAATTGGGTCACACTGCACATCACCGGCATGGGCCTGTCATACATCTTGATGCTAACCGCGTTCTACGTGGACAATGGCAAGAGCCTGCCCCTGTGGCGGGAGCTTCAGCAGTGGGCATTCTGGGTACTGCCCAGCGCTCTTGGAGCGCCAATCATCATCCACACGCTATTGCGCCATCCGCTTGTGCGCCACGCACCGATGCGCCGGCTTTGACATCTGCTTCTGCAGGGCAAAGCTGAAGTCGCCGCTTTGCGTGGTGTCTGCCCTTGAGGACCGCTTCGGGTCAAAGGCGGTAAGTTCTCTACGCCTTGCCCCCCGGGATCAACCATCCGCCCAGGCGTTCGCATCGAGTGGATAGATCGGCCGGCGCAGGTTGCGGTAGGGGATGCGGCGGTAGTCGAAGTCGATGGCGCCGGGCGCGGCCACGTAGAGGATGGCCTTGGCGATGGGCTCGAAACCGGCGCGGAAGTGGTTCATCGACTTCACCACCACGTAGCGACTGGCCGCCGGGTCGAGCCCCACGGCCATGAAAGCGCTCGGCGTGAAAGTCTGGGTGCGCTTGGAGTTGAGCACGATGTCGATGCCGGCATTGACGCCCTGGGTGCGGACGGCGGCGCAGTCGTCCATGTCGTTCCTGGCGCCCAGGTAGTCCTGCATGGCCTGGCGCGCCAACCGCGCCACCATGACATCCAGATCCAAGGGATCGCCCGAGATCGGCCCCAGCTTGCCGCCCACCCGCAGCTTGAGGCGCGCGCCCTCGCCCGCTTCGAAGGCGAGCGCCACCGCACCCGGGTCCCAGATGCAGCCGAGCACCGCATCGCCCATGCCGCGCTCCAGCATGGCGCGCAGGATGAAGGTGGAGTCGCTCGGCGCGCCGCCGCCGGCGTTGTCGGCCATGTCCGCCAGCACGATCGGCCCCTCCGGCATCGCCCTCGCCTTGTCGAGAGCCTGATCGAGCGGCATCCACGGCGCCTCGATAGCTGGTTCGACTCCAGCACGCGCCTCCACATCTTGCGGCCGGTTCGTTCAGTGGCAAGGACGCCGTATTTTGAGTGTGGTCACGGGCGTTCGAGTCCCTCACCGGTTGCCACGGCCGCCCACAACAACCACCGCTTGACATCCTGAATGTACTGGTCTTTGTCGTGTCGCAGGTGGTGTGCTGTTAGTTTGGGGGCGTAATGTGATTGGTCCATTGAAGATGTTTGCAAAGGCAGTGCTTCCGCGCAGTGCCGTGGAGCGCCTCAAGATGCTGAAGCGCCAAACCCACCCCGAGAGTTGGCCGCCGGTGGAGTTTGATAACAGCTACCCTGGCTGAACTATACGTGGTCCGAGCTTTTTGCGAACTCGCGCTGTTGGGGTA
>DATMZP010000316.1:0-4381 GCA_035573595.1 Hyphomicrobiaceae bacterium | reverse complement strand
TCACGTAGGAGGCCCGCGATGGCAACCCCGACCCCGACGCCGCCCCCGCCGCCCGAGCCCACGCCCACGCCCGAGCCCACGCCCGAGCCCACGCCGCAGGCCGCGCCGCCCCCGCCGGACGACCCGGTGGTGGCGACGTATCAAGGCCAGCCGGCGGGCACGCCGGGCCATGAGTTCATTAGCGGCATCCCCGCCACGGACCTGACCGCGAGCCAGTATGCCGCCCTCACCACCGAGCAGCGGCTCCAGTTGATGAATACGCCCCAGTCGGGCGGCCAGCCGCTGTACCAGATGGTCCCGGCGCCGGAGGCCCGGACCGCGGAGGCGGCCGCGCCGCCCGCTACCGAGCCGGTCCCGCCGCCCCCGCCGCCGCCACCGGTGCCGTACCCCGCGGCCGATCCCGCGACGACGCCGGTGCTGCCCCAGACGCCGGATGCCGCGCCGGCCCCGCCGAAGAAGTAACGCTGTGATGTTACGGACGCCGCCAGTTCGTCGCCCACTCCCGCGCCATGTGGCAGGGAGCGCAGAGCGTGACCAGATTGCTGAGCACGTTGGCTTCGGCGTGGCGCTCCGTCCCGAAGAGGCGGAACGGGATGAGATGGTGCACGTGCAAGGCGCGGCCATCGGGACACCGGGCCGCCCCACAATCGACGCAGTGCTGGTCCCGCGCGCGCGCGGCCTTGCGGGCCTTGCCCCACGACGGGCCGTAGGCGAATTTGGAGCCGCCGCGCCACAGGGCATTGTTCGGACCGACGTTGGTGCGCGACTGCCATTCGCCAAAGCAGCGTTGCGAACAAAAGCGGGCATGCTGGCTCGGGATCGTCTCAAAGGCCGCCCCGCAACTTTCGCACTGCGTCGTATAGCGGTTGTCCGTAGGCTGCCCCGTGTTGCCCACCAGCGCCCGGCCTTTGCAGCGATCCGAGCAATAGGTCCGGGGCCACGACCGGTAGTACTCAAACGCCGTGTTACAGGTCGGGCAGATGGCGCTGGCATGCTTGCGGGGGTCGCGCTTGCCCGTGCGTTTGTACGGCGTCGCGCACCGGAGCGAACAATAGCGTTGCGGCTTGTAATGCCGCACGATAAACGCCCCGCCGCAGTGGACACATTGGCGGGTCTCCCACTTCTCTGGACGCGGACCCTGCGGATGCGGCTTCACGCGATTGGCGCACTGCCACGAACAGTAGCGGCGTTGCCGCTCGGGGCGGGGGTTCAACGGTATGGTACCGCCACACACTGGGCAAACAGGCAGCGTGGTACACTGAGGGTGCATGCGGATAGCCCTCCGTATGCGACGCCCTGGGTAGTTAACGCTATCCCAGGGCACTTCTGTGCCCCCATTATAACATTTCGGAAGGAGTGTGCCCGTTGAGTGGCGAGACCTGGAGAGAGCTGCTGCAGGTGGGTCGCGAAAGCGTCTTCGGCACCCCTGTGGCCTGCCCGCGCGCCGTGTACGTGATGGAGCCCGAGTTTAACCGCACGCGCGACCCGCGGCCGAAGCGGTTCCCCACGGGGGGCCGGGACAATCAGCGCGCCCAGACCCTCGGCCCCGTGGCCGTCGATGGCAAGGTGTCGCTCGACGTGTCGCCCAGCGAAAGCCTGGAATGGCTGGAGTGCATGCTGGGCGCGGCCACGGTCGTGCCCGCGGTGGGCGGCACGCTGGCGATGGTCCACACGTATGTCCCGAAGACGACCATTCCCAGCATGACGGTCGAGCGCAACGATGGCGCACAGCTCCTGCGGGCCACCGGGGTCATGGTGGATGCGCTGTCACTCAGCGGCTCCGTGATGGCCGAGAACAAACTGGACTTCACGCTCTTTGCGGCGGAGTATTTGCCGTGGGTCGGCCCGCCGACCACGCGCAGCGCCGAACGCGTCCCCGGCTTCCTCGATGGCTGGCAGGCGTTTGGCTATCTCGACGACATGAGCGGCGTCGCCGGCACGACCAAACTGGTCGGCAGTTTGATCAACTGGACGGTGGACGCCAAAAATAACTTAGGCCGAAAATATTTCGCGTCGAACAGTCTGGCGCTCGGCGCGCTGACGACGGGCGAGCTGGACATCACCGCGGGCGTGATGCTCGAGGCGAGTGCCGCCGTCACCCCGGCCGAAGTGGCCAAGTGGGAAGCGCAGACGAACCGCGTCCTGCGCCTCGAGTTCCTCGGTCCCGCGAACGGCATCGAGACCGGCCAGCGCGAGTTCATGACGTTCGATGTGCCCGGCGCCTGGGCGACCGTGAACTACAACGCCAACGACGCCGGTACCAGAACGTACGAATTTTCCCTGAATTACTTGTACAGCTCGGCGCTCGGCGCGGGCCTGGTGGTGCGCTGCTGCACCAACCGCACCGCCGCCTTCGTCTAGGAGACACGCCCTGATGATGACCGATGCGGAGTTTGCCATCCACCCGGTAGTCGCGCCGCCGGCCGCGTCGCAGGCCAACGGCACCGCGCCCCCCGGCCCGAAGATTCCCCGCACCGAGCTCTGGCGCGAGCTCCCCGAGCCGTACCAGGAGTTCCGGCTCAAGTTCTGGTTCGACCACCCGGCGGGCATCATGGCGAACCTGGACGGCGACGACGCGATCAACAAGGCGGTCGCGCTCGTCTTCCTCGAGCACAACGGCTGGCAGGATGACCAGGGGGTCCTGCCGCCGCCGAGCGATCCGAAGTTCGTGAACCGCTGTCCGACGCATCTCCTGGTGACCGCGTTCGGCATGGTGCGGCAGGCCACGACGACACTCCCAAACTCAATGACGCAGACGAGGCGGCGCTAAGGTTCTACCTCCAGGCGAGCAATCCGGCCGGCCTGTATTGTCCGTGGGCCTGGACCCGCGACCAGGTGGCGCAGGCGTGGGGGTGCTTCCCGTGGGAGGTCGATGCGGCGCCCCTGCAGGAAGTCCTGCTTAAGCTCAAGTTGATGGGGATGGCGGCCGAGGCGCGGGCCTACTGGGACGCGAAGCAGCGCCGCGCCAGGAAGTAAGGACGATGGCCGACCTGCAAATCCTCATCGAAGTCCTCGGCAAGAACCTGGCCGGGGGCGCCCTCGGGGACGTCCACCAGGACCTCGAGCAGCTCGAACAGAAGTCCCTCAGCACGAGCCAGGCGCTCGTGGGCGTGGGCGGCGCCATGACCGCGGTCGGCGTGGCGGGCGCGGCGATGTTCGGCTCGGCCATCTCAGCGGCCGGCGACTTTCAGGCGACGATGAGTGGCGTCAAAGCGGTCATGGCGCCCGAGGATATCGACACCTTCGGCGCCGCCCTCGAAGCCCTGGCCCTCAAATTAGGGAAAGATACGTCGTTCTCCGCCAAAGAAGCGGCGCAGGGCATCGGCGAGCTGACCAAGGCGGGCATCTCGGCCGCCGACATTCTGGGCGGCGCCGGCGCCGCGGCGCTCGACCTCGCCGCGGCCGGGGGCATCAAGGTCGGGGACGCGGCCGAGATTGCCGCCAACGCGATGAACGCCTTCAACCTGCAAGGCAGTGACCTCGCGCACGTGGCGGACCTGATCTCCGGCACGGCCAACGCCTCGGCCATCGACGTGATGGACTTCAAATTCGCGCTCAGCCAGTCCGGCGCCGTGGCCGCCGCCGCCGGCGTCTCGATGGACGAGCTGGCGGTCGCCATTGGCCTGATGGGGAACGCTGGCATCAAGGGCTCGGACGCCGGCACCTCGATCAAGACGATGCTGACCAACCTGACCCCCGCGAGCAAGCCGGCCGAGGCGGCCTTCCGCCAACTGGGCATTATCACCGACGAGCTCGGGAACCGCTTCTTCGACGCCGAGGGGCAAGCCAGGCCGCTCAGCGCGCGCTTTCAGGTGCTCAAGGAGGGCCTCGACGGGCTCAGCGACCAGGACCGCACGGAGTTGCTGCATAAGGCCTTCGGCACGGACGCGATGCGCGCGGCGGCCGTCTTCGCCAAGGCCGGCGCGGAGGGGGCCGACGCGTTTGCCCACTCGCTGCAGGGGCTCACCGCGCAGGCGACGGCCGCCGAGCGGCTCAACAACCTGCAAGGGGCGATGGAGCAACTGAAGGGCTCCTTTGAGACCTTGCAAATCACCATTGGGCTGAAACTGCTGCCGACCCTGCAGGACCTGGTGGGGATCGCTACGGGCATCCTGAACGGGTTCCTCGAGCTGCCCGAGCCCGTGCAGAACACGGCGGTCGCTATTGGGCTGGTGGTGACGGCGGTCGGCCTCATCGGGGGGCCGCTCTTGATGCTGGCGGGGCTGCTGCCGACGCTCACCGCCGGCTTTGCGCTGATGGCCCCGGCGATTGCCGCCGTGGCGATTCCCGTGGTCGCGCTCACCGCCGCCGTCGCGCTGCTGGCCGCCGCCTGGGTCAATGACTGGGGCGACATGCGGACCAACCTGACCGCCATCTGGGA
>DATMZP010000315.1:0-2655 GCA_035573595.1 Hyphomicrobiaceae bacterium | reverse complement strand
GGCGTCGAGGTGCCGTGCGCGTTGACGTACTGGATGTCGCTCGTGGCGATGCCGGCGCGCTTCAGCGCCGCCTTCATGCAGCGGTAGGCGCCGTCGCCGTCCTCGGCCGGCGCGGTGATGTGGAAGGCGTCGCCCGACATTCCGTAGCCGATGACCTCGGCATAGATGCGTGCCCCGCGAGCCTTCGCGTGCTCCAGAGTCTCCAGCACGACGATGCCGGCGCCCTCGCCCATCACGAAGCCGTCGCGATCCTTGTCGTAGGGCCGGGAGGCGCGCGTGGGCTCGTCGTTGAACTTGGTGGCCAGTGCCTTGCACGCCGCGAAGCCCGCCATGGCAATGCGGCAGATCGGGCTCTCGGCGCCGCCCGCAACCATCACATCGGCATCGCCCAGCGCCACGAGCCGCGCGGCATCGCCGATGGCGTGCGCGCCGGTCGAGCAGGCCGTGACGACTGCGTGGTTGGGGCCCTTGAGGCCGTGCCGGATCGAGATGTAGCCGGAGGCGAGGTTGATGAGCCGCCCCGGAATGAAGAACGGACTCACCCGGCGTGGCCCCTTGTCCCTCAGGAGCAGCGAGGTATCGGCGATGCCGCTGAGTCCGCCGATGCCGGAGCCCACCAGCACGCCGGTGCACTCCTGCTTCTCGGGTGTATCGGCTGTCCAGCCGGCGTCCTTGAGGGCCTGCTCGGCAGCACCCATGGCGTAGACGATGAAATCGTCGACCTTGCGCTGCTCCTTGGGCTCCATCCAATCGTCCGGATTGAACTTATCCTCGGAGAGCGGCCCGCGCGGCACGAAGCAGGCAATCCGGCAGGCCAGATCGTCGGCCTGAAACTCCTCGATCCGACGTGCCCCGTTTGCACCCTTGAGGAGGCGCGACCAACTCGCTTCCACGCCGCAGCCCAGCGGCGTGATGAGGCCCAAGCCTGTGATAACGACCCGACGCAGCATCCCAGTCCCGATTCGGCCCCCATGCTCCCCGAGCCGGCTCCCCGAGCCGGCCGGCGCGCGTCTCAAGCTGCGCCGGTCGCTCGCAAAGGAGACCTTCAGTGTCCTACGATGCGGCCGGCGGCGCGCTGGCGTGCTGCTCCAGGAACTTCACCGCGTCACCCACGGTCTGGATGCGCTCGGCGGCATCGTCGGGAATCTCGCAACCGAACTCCTCCTCGAAGGCCATCACCAGCTCGACGGTATCCAGGCTGTCAGCCCCGAGATCGTCGATGAAGCTAGCGCTGTCCGTCACCTTGTCGGCCTCTACGCACAAGTGCTCGACCACGATCTTCTTCACGCGCTCTGCCACGTCGCTCATCTGTGTATTCCTCGGCTGACCCTGTCTGTTGGCTTATCCAAGCTGCTTATTGTCTCGCGTCGACCTGTCGGTATGCACATCCTGAGCCTGCGAGAGCGCCACCACCCAACCCCGGCGGGGGCGTATGCATCCCCACGGCAGCGCATTTCTCCTAGAGTTGGGCACGCAAATCACGGGCTCGTTAACACACTTCACCAGGCTTGACCAGCACCCCGCGGAGGTGACGCCCGGGGCAGCCTCGGGGCAGCCCCGGCGGCGGCCAAGGGCGGCTTTTCAGGGCTAGATCATGGCCAGACCGCCATTCACATGGAGCGTCTGGCCGGTCATGTAACCTGCCTCCGAGGAGGCCAAATAGACGCAGGCCGCGGCGATGTCGGCGGGGGTGCCGAACTTCTGCGCCGGTATGGCTTCCTTGATGGCGCTGACCTGCTTCTCGTTCAAGACGTCGGTCATGGCGGTGGAGATGAAGCCCGGCGCGACGCAGTTCACCGTGATGCCGCGGGAGGCCACCTCGCGGGCCAGCGACTTCGACATGCCGATCATGCCGGCCTTGGAGGCCGCATAGTTGCCCTGACCGGGATTGCCGACGATGCCGCTGATCGACGAGATGTTGACGATGCGGCCGTAGCCGGTCTTGGCCCGCATCATGGCCCGCGCGGCGGCGCGCATCAGTGTGAAGGTCGCAGTGAGATTGACGGCGATGACATCGTCCCACTGCTCGTCCTTCATCACCATGAGCAGGTTGTCCTTGGTGAGGCCGGCATTGTTAACCAGGATGTCGACCCGCCCCAGCTTGCCGATGGTGGCTTCCACCAGCCCGGCCACGGCGGCCCGGTCGGCCAAGTCGCAGGGGAGGACGTGGACACGGCTGCCGAGCTCGGCCGCCAGCTTCTCGAGCTTCTCGGTCTGGCGCCCCGACACGGCCACGGTGGCGCCCTGCTTGTGGAGAGCACGCGCGATGGCGCCGCCGATGCCACCCGTGGCACCGGTGACGAGCGCCATCCTGTCGGTCAGGTCGAACATGCTTACCTCTTTGCCGTGAGCAGCGCGAGCGCAGCCTCGATGTCCGGCGGCCCGCCGACCGAGATGGCGTTGAGCGACGGCACGATGCGCTTGGCAAGGCCCGAGAGCACCTTGCCGGAGCCGACCTCGACGAGGTCGGTCACGCCGTCTTCCGCCATGGCGGCCACGCATTCGCGCCAGCGGACGGTGCCGGTGACCTGCTCCACCAGGCGCCGCTTGATCTCTTCCGGATCGCTGATGGGCGCCGCCGCCACGTTGGCAACGAGCGGGACCACGGGGCGACTCACCCGGGTCTCGGCCAGGGCGGCGGCCATGGCGTCGGCG
>DATMZP010000314.1:0-4085 GCA_035573595.1 Hyphomicrobiaceae bacterium | reverse complement strand
TTGATGGCGGCCTTCACCTTGTCGGCGGCCTCCGAGGGGCCGCCCTGGTTGTCGTACTCCAGGACCTTGATGCCGTCGGGCCACGCCTTCTCGTCGTTGAGCTTGATCAGGCCATAGTTGATCGCGGTCAGGAACATCTTGCCGACGGCGGCCTGTCCGCCGGACAGCGTCTCGATGATCGCGATCTTGACCGGCTCGGCCTGCGCCGTCCCCGTCGCCAAGAGCCCCGCCCCGGCCAGCGCCAGTGATGCCCAGAGCTTGTACATTGCATCCTCCCTTGTTGATCGTGTCCCGAGGCGTTGCTACCTGAGATCGCGGGGAGAACGTGGGGGTCCCCCAGCGCAGGCAGCATCATGCTCTGGCGGGTGGCGCCCCGTCAAGGAGGGGGGCGGCAGCGCGTGGATCGCTAGTCCAGCCAATCTTCCTCTTTGAGCTTCCGCGGCAGATAGGTCTTGGTCAGGTAGCGGAAGTCCTTGTTGGCGAGGGCGTCGAGCTCGTACTTGAGCCCGCTGCCCAGCATGCGCTTGATCTCTTCCTGCCAGGGCTTCTTCTGGAACCACCGGTACTTGAGCAGCTCCTTGGCGCGGCCGATGTCCTTGTCGTTGAGCTTGATGCCGACATTGCGGGGGAGGCCGTAGTGCTCGGGATCGGCGCTGGAGAGCCCGATGAACTTGGCCTTGGGAATGGCCATCCGCTCGCTCTCGAAGGCCAGGTTGATGGAGCCCTGCTTCACCACCGAGTAGATGTAGTAGCCCCAGGGATCGTTGTCCACGAGGACATAGACCGGGATCTTGTATTCCTCGTGCAGGCGGCGCGCCAGGCGGCGGACGCCGCGGGGCGGCTGGCCGTTGCCGGTGAGGAGGACGCAGTTGTAGCGGCGCCAGAACTTGTCCTCGGAGAGCCGGTTCCACTGGGTGCCCTTCTCGACGAGAAGGACGAAGTCCGCGGTGCAGCGGCGGATCTCGATGAAGTCCGGCTCCACGATGGAGGGCACGGAGTACCCGCCCTTGCCCAGGCGCGCGCAGTCCACCCGGTCGCCGTCGTCGCCGAAGACCACCGGCCCCACGATGCTGCCGGCGTTCTCCGCCCGCACGTGGAGCTCCTCGCGGAGCGCGGCCAGGGACACCTCGAGGTCCTCGATGAGAGGGTCCGACTCGTTCTGGCCGTCGAAGGTGTTCTCGTGCGAGCCCTTCATGGTGTGCTTGGTGCGGTAGTAGATCTCGCGCAGCGAGGTGGTGAGATCGGCCCGCTGGAGCTCCGAGAGCGCATCGGCCACCAGCACCGTCTGCATGAACTTCTTCGCCATGCCCACGTTGAAGAAGGTGCGCGCCTGCTTGCGCCGGCCCATCTCGATGATGCCGCGCTTCTCGTTGAAGTTGACGTTGGCGAGGCTGCGCACAGGGATGGTCAGGGTGGGGTCCTTGCTGCGCTCGGCGGCGGTGATCACCGCGTCGGCCACGCTGATGAGCTTCTTTTCCACCGCGCCCACCTTGGTTGACTTCTTCGCCGCCGCTTTGGCCATGGCTGAGTCCTTATTCGACGATCTGGTCTGCGCGCAAGAGGAGCGACTGAGGCATGGTGAGGCCGAGAGTGCGGGCGGTCTTGAGGTTGATGGCGAGGTAGTAGCGGCTCGGCCGCTCCACGGGGAGGGCGCTCGGGACGGCGCCCTTGAAGATCCGATCCACGTAGCCGGCGGCCCGACGGTAGTTGTCGTCGAAGCTGGCGCCGTACGACATCAGCCCGCCGTCCTGGACGAGGAAGTTGACCTCGTACATGGTGGGAATGCGGTGCAAGGCAGCGAACTCGATGACGCGCTTGCGGTTGAGCAAGGTGAGCGCGTCCGTGACCAGGAACAGCGCGTCGGGACGGCGCTGGGTCATGGCCGCGAACGCCGCGTCGAAGTCGTTCGGCTCCCGGACGCCGAGCGGCTGCACGGTGACCCGCAAGAGCTGGGCCGCCTTCTCCACGTTCTCGAAGCGCATCGTCATGCCTCGATCGTCGGCATTCCAGAGCACGGCGATGCGCTCGGCCTTGGGCACGGCCTCCTTCAGGAGCTCCAGGCGCTTGGCGCTGAGCTCGGCGGACTGGTCCGTGACGCCGGTCACGTTGCCGCCGGGGTGCGCCAGGCTGTTGATCAAGCCCAGGCCGTCGGCATCCCCGACGGTGGCCATGACGATGGGGATGGTCGAGGTCGCCTGCCTGGCGGCGGCGGTGGCCGGGCCGCCCGCCGTCACGATGACGTCCACCTTGAGCTCCACGAGCTCGACGGCGAGGGCGGGCAGCCGATCCTGCTTGGCATTGGCCGAGCGCGCCAGGTAGACGACGTTCTTCTGCTCGACGTAGCCGAGCTCCCGGAGGGCCTGCTGCAGCGCGGGGGGCGGGCCCCCTTCCGGTGTCAGCGCGCCGCCGGACAGAAAGCCGACACGCCACGTCTTGCCCCTTTGCTGCGCGTCGCCGGCGAGCGGGACCGCGAGGAGGCCAAGGGCGACGAGGACCACCAGAACGCGGCGCGTGATCACTTGCGCCTGCCTCGTGCGGCTTTGGTCTTGGCCTTGATCGCCTTGGCTTTCGCCTTCTTGACCTTCTTGCCTCGCGGCGCGGGCTTGCTCCGCGGCGCGGGCTTGCCTCGCGGCGCGGGCTTGGCCTTCTTCGGCTCGGGCGCCTCCACCGGCGCCATCTCGACCGCCGGCTCGCCCGGCAGCGCCGGCGCCTCGCCCTCGGTCCCCTCAGGGGTGACGATGATGGAATGAGGGAGGCCCTCCGGGCCGCTGTCCTGGCCCAGGATCTGGTCGGTCCGGGTCCCGCCCGTCCGCTTCTGGGCGATCTTTGTGAGCTGGCTCTTGAGCTTTTCCTTGGCGAGCTTGCCGCCCTTGAGGCGGCCGCAGGCCTCCACGACCTCCTCGATGTAGAGCTCGAAGATATTGCGGCGGCGGAACTCGCTCTTGGCCCGCTCGCGGCGGCGCAGGAACATGCCGAGCCGGCGGCCGCACTCCTGCAGCGCCAGCTTGATCTCCTTGCGGATCTCGTCGTAGTCGGCAATGGCTTCCTTGGACTCGCTGGTGAAGGGCACCCACACCGAGGCCACGTGGACGAAGATCACCATGGGCCCCGCCGGGAGCGCGCCGCGCGACTGGGCCACGCCGTAGTTCCGCCACGCGGTCTCGAGCACGGACTTGAACGTGGCGCAGGCCGATTGCTGGTAGAGCAGGGGCACGCGGTTGGCGTAGCGGATGACGCGGGCCAGCTCGCCGTCGTCGTCGCGCTGCTCGCCCTCCGCGAGCGGGACCACCGGCGCGTCCGCCGCCCCCGCCGACGCCGGGTCCGGGCCCTTGCCGAAGGCCAGGCCGGCCTCGATGATGAACGGGTTGCCGCGGTATACCGCGGGCGGGCGGGTCACCGCGGTGTAGAACTCGCCCTTGATCTGCTTGTAGAGGCCGTGAAGGATGCCCTTCTCGCCGATGGGCACGATGGAGTTCGACGGCGGCGCCATGATCTTGGTCGCCTGGATGGCCTTGTACAGTGGCTCGGCGGCGGCGCCGTGGATATTGCGCGGACGCGCGTCGGGCGAGAGCTTGGCGGTCTTGCAGATCTCCTGCGCCACCGTGGGAGAGACGCGGCTGAAGTCGCCGGCGAGGAACCCCGAGAGGGAGTGGCTCCGGGTGTCGTGCAGCATCCGCAAGAGCACGCCGAACTCGATCCCGTAGGGATGCGGCTTGATCTCGCGCGGCTGCGGGGGCAGCTCCTGGATCGTCCGGAGGTACTGCCGGGTCTCGCCGTCCGGCGTGTGGTAGACGAGCGTGACGTGCGGATTCGCGATGGCGACCTGCTCGAGGAACTCGTCCACCGAGGCGCGGCCCTTCTGGTAGCGCCCGTCGATCTCCAGCGCCACCTGCGTGCCGCGCTCGTGCTCCCAGTCGATCTTCTTGTTCTCGAAAATCCGCGGCTCGTTCTTCTTGGTGTCGATCTGGACTTCGAAGTAGTGCGTCGCGGCCCGCGCCCCGGTGCTGGAGGTGATCTGCACCGGCTTGCCGGTGGTGAGCTGGGCGTACATGCCGGCCGCCGAGATGCCGATGCCCTGCTGGCCG
>DATMZP010000313.1:0-2453 GCA_035573595.1 Hyphomicrobiaceae bacterium | reverse complement strand
TGAGCGATGCGCTGCTCCTCGTCCCGCCGCGCCGGGAGGCGCAGGGCGTTGGTGAGGAAGCCCGCCGCCGTGCGCGCGTGGCAGCCGACCTTGACGTTGTCGAGCACGCTCATGTGGTCGAACAGCGCGACGTTCTGGAAGGTGCGGCAGATGCCGATCTCGGGGATGGCGTGGCGCGGCAGGTTGAGGATCGACCGACCCTCGAACATGATGTCGCCGCTGTCGGGAATGTAGAGCCGCGACAAGCAGTTGAAGAGCGTGGTCTTGCCGGCGCCGTTGGGGCCGATCAGCCCCAGGATCTGGCCGCGCGCAATATCGAAGGAGATGCCGCTCAACGCCACGATGCCGCCGAAGCGGACCGAGACGTCGCGAACGCTCAGCAGCGCACTCGTGCTGGTCTCAGGAACGGCGCGCTCGGCGACGGCAGCCACCATCGGAAATCGACAAGCCTCCCTGCTCTTCTTTTCTTTTTCTTTGTCGTGCGGTGGGCGGCTTCTTATGGCGCGTGACGACGGAACCGCGTCGAACTCGTCCCACCGGTGAGTTTGTAGCGATATTGGGGCGTCCCGTGCCGCCGGTCTAGCGAAAACTCGCGGGCGGGCCGACCTGCCACCGACCTGCCATGGGGCGACGGAATCGAAGGAGCGGGGCGCGAGTCTGGTTCGTTCGAAAGCTCACCGGCAGTCCGGCTCGCCTACAGCCGCTCCCGGCGGATCTCGTAGAGCATCAACGCCGTGGCCACCGCGAGATTGAGCGAGTCGATGCGGCCGGCCATGGGAATCCGCACGAGCCGGGTGCAGGCGGCGCTCAGCTCGGGGGTGAGGCCCGGTCCCTCGCTGCCCATGAGCAGCAGCGCGGGCCGGCGCCAGGCGTCCGAGCGGAAATCGGCGTTGGCGCGCAGGTGGGCGCCGACGATGTCCCCCGGCCAGTGGTGCACCCATTGCAGGCACTCCTGCAGCCCTGCGCGCACCAGGGGCACGTTGAATACCGAGCCCATGGTGGCGCGTACAGCCTCGTAGGAATAGGGGTCGACGCACGGGCCGATCAGCACGACGCCGCTGGCGCCCACGGCATCGGCGGTGCGGACGATAGTGCCGAGGTTGCCGGGATCGCGGACGCCTTCCAGACCCACCCAAAGGGTGTCGGCTGCGAGGCCGGCGGGTGCCGGCAGAGGCTTCCAGACCTGCTCGAACACGCCGAGCAGGGTCTGCGGATTCTCCTTGGCGGCGAGCTTGGCCAGCACCGCCTGCGACACCTCCAGGCACTCCGCGCCGCCGGCCTCCGCCCAGCGCACGAGGCCGCGTGCCACGCCGTTTGCGGCGCTGTCGGCGAGGAACACCAGCATCCTGGGCTTCCAGCCGGCGTCGCGGGCCGTCACCAGCAGCGAGGCGCCCTCGGCAACGAACAGGCCGGTCTCGCGCCGCGCCTTGCGCATGTGGAGCGAGCGGATCAGCTTGACCCGCTCATTCTGCAGGCTGGTAATGATGCGGGCGCCGCCGCGGACGCCTTCAGAGGGAGATCTCATCGCTCGTCCAGCGGGTGTAAAGCGAGGTAGGCAGCAGCCGACCGGCCGCCTCCTCGATCACGGCCAGTTCGCCGCTCTCGATGGCACCTCTGCGGCCGGCCAGGCACTCGCGCACCAGACCGCCCATGGCAAGCGCCGAGGCGCGGATGGCATAGGTGGTGAGCACCAAGGCCGCCCGCTGCGGCCCCAGCAGGGCGGCGCAGTCGCGCAGCAGCGGGGCCAGGTGCGCGAACACCTCCCATTCCTCGCCGTTGGGGCCGCGGCCGAACTTGGGCGGGTCGACCAGGATCAGGTGATACCTGCTCCCGCGGCGCACCTCGCGCGCCACGAACTTGCGGGCGTCGTCGAGGATCCAGCGGATGGGTGCGCCGTCGAGGCGGGAGACCGCCTGGTTCTGCTTGGCCCAGGCGATGGCCTTGCGCGAGGCGTCCACGTGCGTCACCTCGGCGCCGATCCTGGCGGCCAGCAGCGAGGCGGCGCCTGTGTAGGCGAACAGGTTGAGCACGCGCTGCGGCCGCGCCTGCGCAGCCTGCAGCCAGCCGATCATCCACTCCCAATGGGGCAGCTGCTCGGGGAACAGGCCGAGATGGCGGAAGCTCGTCAGCCGGCACAGCACGGTGGTGTCGCGCACGCGCACCGGCCAGGTCTCGGGCACGGCGGTATTCGTGCGCCAGCGGCCCCCCTCGCTGTCCTCGTCGGCGCCGGCGGACTTGAAGGCGGCGTCGGCCCTCAGCCAGGCACCGGGCTCCAGCGCGGGCCGCCACAGCGCCTGCGACTCGGGCCGCTCGATGGTGAAGCGCCCGAACCGCTCCAGCTTGCGCCCGTCGCCGCTGTCGAGGAGGGCGTAGTCGGCGAAACCCGGTGTGGCGATCACGCGCAGCGTGGTGTCAGACCCTCGGGATCCGACGCCATATGCAACTTCCGCCTT
>DATMZP010000312.1:0-7052 GCA_035573595.1 Hyphomicrobiaceae bacterium | reverse complement strand
GGCGGCGAGCGCGGCCGAGAGGGCCGCTTCATCGCCCTTGCCCTGGGTGGCAATGACGATGTAGCGCTCGCCGGCGACCAGCCGCGACAGGTCGTAGCCGGGGATGGCAAGGTCGATCTCGGCGAACTTGGCCTGCTCCTCGGGCGGCGCAGCGACGGCGACCAGGAAGCCGAGCCTGCGGCCGAGATCCGCGAGCGCGACGGCAACGGGCGTGGCGCCGCACACGAGCAGCTCCGGCTTCGGCAGCACCGGCTCGACGAACACGTCCATGGTTCCCTGGCTCGGGCACATGTTCTTCGCGAACTCCACGCCGTCCTTGCGCTCTCCCGCCGCCACGCCCTGCTCCTGCAGCGCGTCGCCGGGCTGCACCGAGACCAGGCGCGGCCGGCCGTCGTCGAGTGCCGCGCGTGCCGCCTTGAGGACAGCGGCGCGCGCGCAGCCGCCGCCGATCCAGCCTGCCGTCATGCTGCCGTCCCGGCGGATCAGCGCCTTGGCGCCGGCCTTGGCGGCCGTGACCGCCACCGTGCGTACCACCGTTGCGATGGCGAAGGGCTCGCCCGACGCCTTCAGCGATTTCACCTCGTCCAGGATGTCGATCGGGGATCTCATGGACGTGACCACATTCAAAGACGCGCCAGATACGGTTCGAGCGCGGCGAGCGACTTCAGGTTGTGCGCCGGGGCAAACAGGTCCACGAACGGCAGCGCAGCCTGCATGCCGCGGGCGCTGGGGGCGTAGCCGTCCCAGCCGATCATCGGGTTGAGCCAGACGATGCGCTTGGCTCGCCGCGCGAGGCGGCGCATCTCGTCGGCGATGGCCTCGGGGGTGCCCGTGTCGTACCCGTCGGAGACGATCATCACGCAGGTGCGCGAGTGGATTACGCTCTTGGCGTGCCAGCGGTTGAACGTGGCGAGGCTCTCGCCGATGCGCGTGCCTCCACCAACGCCCTGCGCCAGCAGCGAGAGGCGGTCGAGGGCGCGGCCCGCGTCCTTCTCGCGCAGGGCGGCGGACACGTGCACCAGGCGGGTGTGGAACAGGAACGCCTCGGCCTCGTGGAAGTGGTCCAGGACGCCGTGGATGAAGCGCACGAACACGGACGTGTAGAGGCTCATGGAGCCGGAGGTGTCGAGCAGCACCACCAGACGCAGCGGCTTGCGCTTCCTTCTGCGCCATACGAGCTCCAGAGGGACGCCGCCGTGCGCCACGTTGCGGCGGATGGTGCGGCGCAGATCGAGCCTGCGGCCCTTGAGACGCGCGCGCTCACGGCGGCTCAGCCGCGTGCGCATGCGCCTGGCGAGGCGCGCGGCCAACGCGTGCGCCTCGGCGATGGCTTCCGGGTCGTGGATCCTGCGGAAGTCGGTGTCGGCGAGACGCTCCGCGCGCGTTGCGCCTTCCATGCGTCCGGTGGCACTTGCGTCGCGATCCTCGGTTTTGCTGCCGGCGGCCGGGACCTGCTCGCCGAGGCTCGGTTGAAATTGCCGTTCCAGCTCCCTGCCGGGGAGGTGGCGCTGCTCGGCGCGCTTCGTGCTCGGGGTGTTGGCGGCGATGGGCACCACGAGGCGTACGCCGCGGCCGAGCCAGAAGGCATCGAAGACGGCGTCGAACTTGAGCCAGTCGGAGCGGCGCGCGCACACAAGCGCCTTAAGGGCCGAGCGCAGGCTGTCGCGCCGCAGCGCCAGCGGCGAGGCCAGCACCTGCGCGGCGTCGGCGCCTTCCTTGAGGCCGACGGCGAAGGCGTTGTCGCGCAGGGTGCGCATGAAGGCCGAGAGGCGCCGGGCCATGTAGGTGCCCGCCTCGCTGACATCGCCGGCCTCGGCAGGGACGGGGCACATCATGCGACCTTTCCCAGCAAGCGGGCGGAGACCTCCGGTGTGACACGCGCGCGGTCCTCCTGTGTCTTGAGGAGGCAGCGCAGCGTCTCGTGCACGGTCTCCGGCGCGGCGTGCAGGTTCTCCACGCCGAGGCCTGTGAGGGCGGCGGCCCAGTCAAGCGTCTCAGCTACGCCCGGCACCTTGCGCAGCTCCTCCTTGCGCACACCTTCCACCAGGCGCGCGATCTGCAGGGCGAGCGCGGTGGCGATGCGCGGCACGCGCGCCAGGATGATGCGCGTCTCGCGCTCCACGTCGGGGTAATCGACATAGTGATAGAGGCAGCGGCGCCGGAGCGCGTCGGACAATTCGCGCGTGCTGTTGGAGGTGAGGACGACGCGCGGGATGCTGGCGGCCTTGACGGTGCCGAGCTCGGGGATGGAGACCTGGAAGTCCGACAGCAGCTCCAGGAGGAAGGCCTCGAACTCCTCGTCGGCCCGGTCGATCTCGTCGATCAGCAGCACCGGCCGGTCGGGACGGCGGATGGCGGCCAGCAAGGGCCGCTCCAGGAGGAAGCGCTCGGAGAAGATATCCTGCTCGACCTCATAGGGGTCGGCACCGGCGCCCTCTCGCGCGCGGATCGCCAGCAGCTGGCGCTGGTAGTTCCACTCGTAGAGCGCGGTGGACTGGTCGAGCCCCTCGTAGCACTGCAGGCGGATGAGCGGGGTGCCGTGTACGGCGGACAGCGCCTTGGCCACCTCGGTCTTGCCGACGCCCGCCTCACCTTCCAGGAGCAGCGGCCGGTCGAGCATGTCCATGAGTTGCAGCGCCACCGGCAGCTCGCGGTCGGCGACATAGCCGACCGCGGCGAGACGCTCCGTTATCTGCTCGCGTGACAGAGTCATAGCTCTCCCGTCATCCCGGAAGCTGAGCCGAAGGCGAGGCTATCCGGGACCTCCCGGAACGAGTCGAGCCTCTTGCCTCCCGAGGTCCCGGATCGGAGCGCTGCTCGCCTTTGGCTCGCGTCGCTCCGTCCGGGATGACGGGTAGTCACCCGTGCAGGCCCAGGCTATGCGCGACCATCCAGTTGCGCCAGTGGTCGTGCGGCATCGGGATGTGCCTGGTGCCAAGGAACGAGAAGGCGTCGTTGACCGCATTGGAGAAAGCGGGCACGCCGCCCACGTTCGGGCTCTCGCCCACCCCCTTGGCGCCGATCGGATGATGCGGCGAGGGCGTGACCGTGTGGTCGGTCTCCCAGTGGGGGGTCTCCACCGCGGTGGGGATGAAGAAGTCCATGAACGAGCCGTTCACGACATTGCCGATGGCGTCGTAGCGGATCTCCTGGCCCATGGCGATGGCGAAGGCCTCCGTGAGCCCGCCGTGCACCTGGCCCTCGATGATCATGGGGTTGATGCGCGTGCCGCAGTCGTCCAGCGCGTAGAAGCGCCGCACCTTGTAGACGCCGGTATCCACGTCGATGTCCATGACGCAGATGTAGGCGCCGAACGGGTAGGTCATGTTGGGCGGATCGTAGTAGCTCACGGCCTCCAGACCCGGCTCCATGCCCGGCGGCGGCGAATTGTAGGCGGCCCAGACGATCTCCTTCATGCTCTTGGATTTCTCGGGCAGGCCCTTGACGCGGAAGCCGTCGATGTCCCACTCCAGGTCGCCCTCGTGCACCTCCAGCATGTAGGCGGCGATCATCTGCGCCTTGTTGCGGATCTTGCGCGCCGCCATGGCAATCGCGGCGCCGGCCACCGGCGTGGAGCGCGAGCCGAAGGTGCCGATCCCATAGGGAGCCGTGTCGGTGTTGCCCTCCTCAACCGTGATGTCGTCCGCTGGGATGCCGATCTCGGTGGCGATGATCTGAGGGTAGGTGGTCTCGTGGCCCTGGCCCTGGGACTTGGAGCCCATGCGCGCCGTTGCGCTGCCCGTGGGGTGCAGGCGGATCTCGCAGCTGTCGAACATGGCCAGCCCGAGGATATCGCAGTTCTTCGAGGGACCGGCACCGACGATCTCGGTGAAGAAGCAGAGGCCGATCCCCATGATCTCGCGCGTCTCGCCGCGCTTGAAAGCCTCGCGCTTGGCCGCCTGCTCGGCACGCAGCTGCCGGTAGCCGACGCTCTCCAGCGCCTTGTTCATGGCCGTGTGGTAGTTGCCGGAATCGTATTCCCATCCGAGGGCCGACTGGTAGGGGAACTGCTCGCTACGCACAAAGTTCTTGAGGCGCAGCTCGGCCGGGTCCATGCCCAACTTCTGGGCCAGAATGTCCATGCCGCGCTCGATCGCATAGGCAGCTTCCGTGACCCTGAGCGAGCAGCGGTAGGCGACGCCGCCTGGCGCCTTGTTGGTGTAGACGCCGTCGACCACGACATGCGCGACCGGGAAGTCGTAGGAGCCGGTGACGATGTTGAAGAAGCCGGCCGGAAACTTGGAGGGGTCGGCGCAGGCGTCGAAGCCGCCGTGGTCGGCGATGACGTGCACACGCAGGCCGGTGACCTTGCCCTCCCTGGTGGCCGCGATCTCGGTCGTCATGTGGTAGTCGCGGGCGAACGAGGTGGTGGTCAGGTTCTCGATCCGGTCCTCGACCCACTTCACCGGCCGGCCGGTCACGATCGAGGCGACGATGGCGCAGATGTAGCCGGGATAGGCGCCCACCTTGTTGCCGAAGCCGCCGCCGATGTCGGGCGAGATGATGTGGATCTTGTGCTCGGGGATCTTGGAGAGCAGGGAGGCCACGGTGCGGATGATGTGTGGCGCCTGGAAGGTGCCGTAGACCGTCAGCTCGCCCTTGATCTTGTCGAACGAGGCGACGCACTGGCACGTCTCCAGGGGCGAGGGGTGCGTGCGGTGGTAGGAGATCAGCTCCTTAATGGTCACCTCGGCATTGGCGAGCGCGGCGTCGGTGCCGGCCTTGTCGCCCACCGTCCACTCGAAGATGTGGTTGTGGTGCTTGCGGGGCCCGTGCGCGCCCGAGGTCTTGCCGACGAGGTCTTCGCGCAGCACCGGCGCGTCGGGCGCCATCGCCTTGAAGGGATCGATGACGACTGGGAGCTCCTCGTACTCCACCTCGACGGCCTCGACGCCGTCGGCCGCGGCGTAGCGGTCCTCGGCAACGACGAAGGCCACCTCCTGGTTCTGGAACAGCACCTTGCCGTCGGCCAGCACCATCTGCACGTCCTGGGCCAGCGTCGGCATCCAGGCGAGGTTGACGCCCTTCAGCTCCTCCGCCGTCAGCACGGCCAGCACACCCGGCACCTTGAGCGCCTTGCTGGAGTCGATCCGCTTGACCCTGGCGTGGGCATACTGCGAGCGCACGAAGTCGCCAAACAGCATGCCGGGCAGCTTCACATCGTCGACGTAGTTGCCCTTGCCTTGCGTGAAGCGGATGTCCTCGACGCGCTTCCTCTTGCAGCCCATGCCTTCGAGCTTGGCCTCGCGCTGCTCCCGGGTCAGAACGGCCGTGGTCATTCCGCTGCCTCCGCAAAGGTCTCGCCGCGCAGCTTGGCGGCCGCATACTGGATGGCTTTGACGATGTTCTGATAGCCCGTGCAGCGGCAGAGGTTGCCGGCGATGCCGAAGCGGATCTCGTCCTCGGTCGGGCGCGGGTTCTCCTGCAGGAGGCGATGCGCCCGCATGATCATGCCGGGCGTGCAGAAGCCGCACTGCAGGCCGTGCATCATGCGGAAGCCCTCCTGCAGGGCGTGCAGGGAGCCGTCCGGATTGGCCATGCCCTCGATGGTGGTGATGTGGGCGCCGTCGGCCTGCACGGCGAACATGGTGCAGCTCTTCACCGACTTGCCGTCGAGGTCGACCGTGCACGCCCCGCAGTGCGTGGTGTCGCAGCCGATGTGCGAGCCGGTCAGGCTCAGGGCCTCGCGCAGGTGGTGGATCAGCAGCGTGCGCGGCTCGACGAGGCTTTCCACCTCCTTGCCGTTCACGGTCATCCTTACTTGGGTCTTGGCCACGGCGTTCCTTCCCAGGATCAGCAATGGGCGAATGGTCAGTGGCGAATGCCGAATGGACCTTCCACCATTCGCGATTGGCCATTCGCTATTCGCCCCTTCAGCCCGTTGTCGTTCACCCTCTGGCGCGCGCGAACGCCCGCCGCAGCGCGCGCTCGACCATCACGCCCCCGGCATAGGTGCGGTACTCGGTCGAGCCGCGCGTATCGGAGGCGGGAGACATGATGGCGCGGGCGGCCCTGACGGCGGCGTCCAGGGCCGGCTTCTCCAGCGCGGTGCCGATCACAGCGGCCGCCGCGTCCTTGGCGAGCACCGCTGTGTCGGCGAGGTTGGAGAGCGCGATGGCGCATGCGGCGACCTTGCCGCGGGACAGGGTGAGGACGACGCCGGCCGCCGCGGTGGCGTAGTCGCCGATCTTGCGCTTGAGCTTCTCGTAGGCGTAGCCGTGCCCTGCCGGCGGGACCGGCATCTCGATGGCGGCGACGATCTCGCCCGGCGCGAGGGCGGTGACATAGGACCCCTGGTAGAAGTCGCGGGCCTTGACCGTGCGGCTGCCGCCCGTACTCCTCAGCCGGTAGCTCGCGTCGAGACACATCATGACGGCTGGCATGTCGTTGCCGGGATCGCCGTTGGCCACGTTGCCGCCCAGCGTGCCGACGTACCGGACCTGAGGGTCGGCGATCAGCAGCGACGCCTCCAGCAGGATCGGTGCCGCATCGGTCGCCACCCTGGACTGCTGCAACTCGTGCTGGGTGGTAGTGGCGCCGATCACGAGGGCGTTACCATTTTTCTGAATGCCCTTCAGCTCCGCAATGCCGCCGAGGTCGATCAGGTGCTGGGGTAGCGCCAGCCGCAGCTTCATCATCGGAATCAGGCTCTGGCCGCCGGCGAGCACGCGACCGTCGTCGCCGTGCTGGGCGAGCAGGGTCGCCGCCTCGGCGACGGTCTTGGGCCGGTAATAGGAGAATGGGGCCGGGATCACGGCGTCGCCTCCTTCGGTGCATCCTGCCGATGCGTTGCTCAGGCCCAGGGACGGGTTGGGAACGGGTTGGGGACCCGGAAAAAGCTAACGCTAGCGATTGCTGCGTTGCAGCCACAATTCTTCATGCACCAAAGCACTCGATTGGCAGGAGGTGGCGCACGAACGGCGGGGATTTTGCACGAAGTGCGTCAGGGGAGCTGACACGAAAGTCATCAGGCACACGTGAGCTTGATGCGGCACAAGGCCGACAGTGCGGCGCACAAAGGGCGAGGACGGGCGGGGAGAGTGCTCCGGCGG
>DATMZP010000311.1:0-3288 GCA_035573595.1 Hyphomicrobiaceae bacterium | reverse complement strand
CTGGAGGCGGATCGCGCCCGGTTCGCCACCGCGCTGGCCCGGCTCTCGCCCGACGAGTGGAGCGCGGAGCAGCGCCAGACCCTGACCGCGGGAACCCAGGCGCAGGGCAAGGAAGTCCCGCAGAAGCTCCTGTTCGGCTCGGACTTTCCCTATCGGGGCGGCGACGCGGAGAACGGTGTTTCGGTCAACGACACCGGGCTGCAGGCCTCCCTCGCGGTGGGTGGGCTCAGCACCGTGTGGGGCGCAGCGATGCTGCCCTACGCCGACCACGACCTCGACGGGTGGCCGCTGCGGCTGGCGCAACTGGCCCCGCACTACAAGTCCGTCCTGGACCGCATCCCGCTCTCGGCCATCGACGACGACCTGAGCGAGATGCTGCCCATTCTCGCACGCTCGCCGGTCTCTCTGCGGCCGAGCCGCCAGGCGGCGCTCATGCGCGAGAGCCTGAGCCGGAACAGATCGGCGCTGCGCGCGCGCGGCATCGTCTTCGGGCAGGCCAGGGTGGGCATCAGGGCCGCGCCGGACAAGGCTGGCGCCGGGTGCGTCTACTGCGGCATGTGCATGCAGGGCTGCCCCTACGGGTACATCTACAGCGCGGAGCACGCCCATGCCGGGCTCCGCAGCAATCCGGGCTTTAGCTATCGGACCGATACCGTCGTCGGCAGCGTCGAGGAGCAAGGCTCGCGCGCCGTCGTCCGCGGACACGACCGGCGGACACGGCAGCCCTTCGAGATTGGTGCCGACCGGGTGCTGCTGGCGGCGGGCGTGATACCCACCACGGGCATCCTGCTCCGCTCGCTTGACGCGTACGACCGGGTGGCGATCGCGCAGGACAGCCAGCACTTCATGCTGCCGCTCGTCCTGCTCGGCAATGCCGGCAACGTCCGCGAGGAGCAACTCCACGCGCTGAGCCAGCTGTTCATCGAGATTCTCGATGCGAGGATCAGCCCGTATACGATCCACCTGCAGATCTACACGTACAGCAACGTCCTGGCCAATGCCGTGCGCGGCATGCTGGGCCCCCTCGCCTCGCCCCTGGATTTCCTGGCCCGCAGGGCAGAGGCCCGGCTGCTCGTGGTCCAGGGCTATCTGCACTCGGCCGACTCCGGAAAGATCGCCATGGCGCTGCGCGGCCCGCCCGCGAGCGACCGCCTGGAGTTGACGTCGCTGCCCGGTGCGCGCACAAAGGCCGTGCTGCGGCGCGTGATGGGCAAGCTCGTCCGCAACTCGATGCGGCTGGGAGCCGTACCGCTGCCGATGCTGCTGAAGACCTCGCCCATCGGGCGCGGCTTCCATACCGGTGGGACATTTCCGATGCGGGAGCGCCCGGAGGGGCTGGAGACCGACCTGCTCGGCCGGCCGGCCGGCTTCGAGCGGGTAAGCGCGGTCGATGCGACGGTCCTGCCCAGCATTCCTGCGACGACCATAACGCTGACGGTGATGGCGAACGCCTACCGCATCGCCAGCGAGCTGTGAGGGGAGCGAGCGGTCATGCCCATCGATGGCGAGAGCCCGCGGCCGCTTGCAGCGGGGCGCTGCCTGCTGACCGGCGCAACCGGATACGTCGGAGGCCGGATCAAGGCGGCCCTGCTTGCCGCAGGCTGGCAGGTCACCGAGCTTGGGCGTAGCGCCGGCGCCGGCAGCGGCATCAGGTTCCGCCTCGGCGAGGCCATCGCCAGCGACAGCCTGCGCGGCCATTCCGCCCTGGTCCACTGCGCCTACGATTTCAACCCGCTCGGATGGGCGGCGATACACGACGTGAACGTGCGCGGCTCGGAGCTGCTCCTGCGCGCGGCGCGCGACGCGGGGGTTGAGCGTATGGTCCTCATCTCCACGATCAGCGCCTTCAAGGGCTGCCCATCGCTGTACGGCAGGGCGAAGCTGGAGACCGAGAGGATCGCGCAGTCGCTGGGGGCCTGGGTGATCCGGCCGGGCCTGGTCTACGGCGGCACCGGGGGCGGAATGTTCGCCAAGCTGGTGGAGGCGGTGAAGCGCGTGCCCGTCATCCCGCTGCCGGGAAGGGGGGAGCAGTTCCAGTTTCTGGTGCACGAGGCCGACCTTGCCCAGGCGGTGCTGGCCTGCATCCGGGGCGCGGCGCCAGCCGCTGCGGCGGAGGCAGTGACGGTCGCGCACGGGCAGCGCTGGTCGTTCCGCTCCCTCCTGCTTGAGATCGCCCACACCCTGGGCCGGCGCATCGTGCTGGTTCCTGTCCCCTGGCGGATGATGTGGCTCGGCCTGAAGACGCTGGAAACGGTTGGAATGCCCCTGGGGTTCAAGAGCGACAGCCTGGTGAGCCTCGTCAATCAGAACCCGAAGCCGGACCTGAATTCCGAGGCGGTGCTGGGCGTGCGATGCCGTCCTTTCGATGCCGCCGCGACAATCCACGCCCAGTCCCGCACGGCGGCCGCTTAGCCCGGCCGCGCGTCAACCCCGAAAGGCCGGCTCGGGTGCCGTCGGCTCCCGGGTGGTTCCCGGGTGGTTCCCGGGCGGTCCCCGGGCGGTCCCCACACCCCGCCACATTGGGAATCCCGTGGGCGGAATCGGCTCCTCCGACGTTAGTCGGATATTGGACCGCCGGGGCGTTCATCAATTCTGGTCGCGCCGCGTCACGTATGCTTGACATGCCAACGCAAGCGCCCCGCCAACAGGTATTGTTGCCTACGCTAACGGTTCCCGGTTGCGCGCCACTCGCCGGACAGCGAAGTGGGAGCGCTGCCGTCGCTTGGGCCGCCTCACAGGGCCGCTCCAAGGTGCCCCAGAGGCGCAAGGGAGCATCTGGCAGGGCGACGCGGGACATGGACTATGGATGCTCGTTGACATGCAGGCCCGGCCCCAGACCCCGCCAGCGCTTGCCCTGCTGCGGCGGTATGGACTGCTGGCGCTGGTGATCGCCCTCATGTGCCTCGCCCTGACCCAGGGCTGGCACCGCCACATCAGCCTGGAGACCGTGGTCGATCAGCGCGACCGATTCCATGAGGTCCTGGCCGCCAACGTGGCCCTGTCGGTGCTGGTCTACATCGCCGCCTACGCGTTGCTGGTCGCGCTGTCGCTGCCCTGTGGGCTCATCATGTCCATGGCGGGCGGGCTGCTGTTCGGCTGGCTGCTCGGCGGCCTCGCCGCCATGGCGGGCGCCACGCTCGGTGCAACGGTCGTCTTCCTGATCGCCCGCACCGCGGTGGGCGACACCCTGAACCGGCGGGCGGGGCCCTGGCTGGCGAAGCTCAGCGAGGGGTTCCAGAAGGACGCCCTCAGCTATCTCCTGTTCCTGCGCCTGGTGCCGGCTTTTCC
>DATMZP010000310.1:0-2385 GCA_035573595.1 Hyphomicrobiaceae bacterium | reverse complement strand
CTTCTCGTCGGGAGTGGGCGCGGGAGGTCTGGGCACAGGCCTGGGCGGAGGGCTGCGCGGCGGGCTCTCGACCTCGCCCGGACTCTCGACCTCGCCATCGTTGGGAGCGCCGGCAAGCCCCTCGATCACGCCCGGCGCGTTGCCGCCGTCGGCCGTCGGCACACCGGCTCCGCAGGTGCCGGCGGTGGCGCCGCTGTCGCCCGCGCCGAGTTCCAACTTCCTCAGCGGGGGCAGCGCCAACCCGACCTCAACCGACACCGGTGGCGGATCGGCGCCATCGGCGACGACCACGCCGTTGGGCGCCACCTTGGGCACCACGTCGGCAACCCCTTCCGCCGTCGGCGTGAACACGCCGGCGACGTCCGGTGGTACGGTCACGACCTTCCCAGGCGGCGGCGGGGCGGCGCGGAGCGTGAGCCCAAGCGAATCGGCACCCAGCGCGCCGGGTGGCGGCGCCCCGGGCGTCGCGGCCTGCATGGGCTTCTGGGACGCCGGGACGCACATGAGCAAGCGGGAGTGGGCGGCGGCCTGTCGGCGCACCGAGAACCGGCTGCAGGATCTGAAGTCGGAGCTGAACGCCGCCTCGCAGAAGCCCAATGCCGGCGCCACGACCCCGAAGCTCGAGCGACGCACGCCCGCATCATCTCGCGCCCGGATCTCAGGAGCCGGCCAGAGGTAGTGCGATCTCGGATCTATGCGGCAGGCTCCTGGCGCTGCTCCTCCGCCGAGCGGCGGACGACCTCGGAGAGCTCGATGAGCTGACCGGCCAGCGGGCTGGTCCTGCGCCAGATCATGCCGATGGTGCGCGAGGGCTGCAGGTCGGCGAAGCGGGCGAGCGATACCGCCGCGCGGCGCGTCTCCACGTCCACGGCCATCTCCGGGATCAGGGTGACGCCCATGCCGGCGCTTACCATCTGGACCAGGGTGGAGAGCGAGCTGGCGTCCAGCACCTCGCGAGGCAGCGGCGAGGCCATGTTGCAGAACGAGAGGGCCTGGTCGCGGAAGCAGTGGCCCTCCTCCAGCAGGAGGAGCCGCATCTCCCGCAGCGTCTCGCCAGCGGGCACCGGCGCCCCCTCGTCCTCGCCCGGCCGGACCAGGAGGAAATTCTCCGAGAACAGCGCAACCTCGGTCAGCGAGGGCTCCGACACCGGCAGGGCGACGATGGCCGCATCGAGCCGGCCGTCCGCCAGCTCCACGATCAGCTTCGACGTGAGCGCCTCGCGCACGTGCACGTCAAGCTCGGGGTGCGTGCGCATGAGATTGCCCATTATCGCGGGCAAGAGATACGGAGCGATGGTCGGGATCATGCCAAGCCGCAGCCGGCCGGCGAGCCGGTCGTGCGAGGCGCGCGCGAAGTCGCCCAGCTCATCGACCGCGCGCAGGATGTCGCGCGCGCGCCGTGCAGTCTCCTCGCCGACCTTGGTAAGACGGATGTGGCGCGCGCCGCGCTCGATCAGCACGGTCCCCAGCGCATCCTCCAGCTCCTTGATCTGCATCGACAGGGCCGGTTGCGAGATGGAGCACGCCGCTGAGGCGCGTCCAAAGTGGCTGTGCCGGGCCAGCGCATCGAAATAGCGGAGCTGCCGCAAGGTGATCTGGATCATCATAAAATCTTATTACAACAATCACATTAGTCAATTTTACCTGATGGAATGGATTGGGTAAGAGACTGAATTCCAGAATCGTTATCGTTCGAAACAGCGCACCCGAAGAGGGACGACATGGCTGACGATGGCAATTGCCCAGTCGCTCACGTGAGCAGCGGAAGGGCGAACCGGGACTGGTGGCCGAGCCACCTGAACCTCCAGGTCCTCCACCGCAACTCCGCCCTGTCCGATCCGATGGGCGCGGAGTTCGACTATGCCAAGGAGTTCAAGAGCCTGGATCTCAACGCCGTGGTCAAGGACCTGCATGCCTTGATGACGGACTCGCAGGAGTGGTGGCCCGCCGATTTCGGCCACTACGGCGGCTTGATGATCCGCATGGCATGGCACAGCGCTGGGACGTACCGGATCACCGATGGCCGAGGCGGCGCGGGTGCCGGCCAGCAGCGCTTCGCACCGCTCAATTCCTGGCCGGACAATGCCAACCTCGACAAAGCGCGCCGCCTGCTGTGGCCCATCAAGCAGAAGTATGGCCGCAAGATATCCTGGGCCGACCTGATGATCCTGGCCGGCAACGTCGCCCTGGAATCGATGGGCTTCAAGACATTCGGGTTCGCCGGCGGCCGCGCCGATGTCTGGAAGCCCGAGGAGCTCTACTGGGGTCCCGAGGGGTCCTGGCTGGGCGATGAGCGCTACAGCGGCGAGCGTCAGCTGGCGGAGCCGCTGGGCGCGGTGCAGATGGGCCTGATCTACGTCAATCCGGAAGGGCCGAACGGCAATC
>DATMZP010000309.1:0-3327 GCA_035573595.1 Hyphomicrobiaceae bacterium | reverse complement strand
CCGGGATATACAAGATCGATCCGCCCCGCGGGGGCGCGCACCTTTTTCGCCTCGTCCGTACTCGCCGCTTCAATTGCCGTCCATTTGCGTGCTTGTCACGAACCTGTCTGACGGTTGGAACTCTCTATGCCACCTGCTCGCCAAGGAGCACGGTCAATTTCAATTGCAAGTCAAGTCAACCCGCCCTCACGTCGAATGGCCGCTGCATTCCTTGCAGGTCTGGAACGGCGGTCAATCTGTTCGCCTCGTGCGGGCAATGCGGGATACTGACGGGTGGGATTTCTTTCAGAAGGGCGAGCCGCAGGATTTCGAAGAGTAAGGCCTCTACGAGAAGCGGAACATCCGACAGCGATTGGATCAAGCGGCGATTGCCCGCTACCTGCAGAGGATTGGCTGGAATATCGCGAAAGGATCGTTCTGGGAAAGCGACGTCGAGGCGACTTACTTTGAGGCCTCCAAACGAACGGAGCCGTAGGGTGCAATAAGCGAGGAGCATTGCACCGGTCCACCTTGCCGCCGGTACCGCTATGGGCGGCGCCAATCGGTGCAATACGGGCTGACGCCCTATTGCACCCTACGTCGCGGCGTGGCCCCCTTGCTCGACCTCGTGACGGCACGCGTAGCAGGAAACGGCGTTCCACGGAACGACCCGAAGATCACGTCCCGATCCGCTGGCGGAAGAGGAACTGGCCGCGCTCGGTGCCGCGCGGGAGCCGCACCGGAGGCGGCCGGCGCTGCAGGACGCGCGCCAGCGCGGCGGCATAGGGGCTCGTGTGCTGCGCCCGCGACCGGGTCCACGCCAGCGGTCCCGCGATCGTCACCAGCCGCTCCAGCTCGCGCTCGCGAATGCCCAGCGCATTGAGATGGCGCACCGTGCTCATCAGGTAGTCGAGGTTGGCTCCGGAGACCCCCTTGCCGCCCCGGATCAGCCGCGCCTGGAGGCTGAGCGGCAGGCGTCCGGCGTAGGTCGGATGCGCCCGCTCCGCGATGTAGGCGAGTGCCGTTACCTCTCCGTGGTCAGACCCCTCGCCTCTGACCTTGTCATTTTCCGGTAAGCTTGGCGGCGAGGGGTCTGACCCCACTGCAGGCTCCAGCTCGATCGGCACGACGGCTTCCCGATAGACGCCGTTCACCAGCTCGCGTGCCCGCAGATACCTCCGCGTGCCTGCCACGTTGGCCGCCGCAATGCGGTAGGCGACGCCCTCGCACACGCCGCCGCGGTCGAGCCCCAGCACCAGCCCCAACCGCTCCGGCGTGCCGCGGTGGTGCACCGAGTAGATGCAGAAGCGGCGGCTGTAGCCGGTGAGGCGGGCGCGCCGAGCCTGCTCGTAGGGAAAGCCCGGACGCCACATCAGCGAGCCGTAGGCGAACACCCACAGGTCGTGCATGGGGTCAGACCCCTCGCCTCTGCCGTTGCAGTTCCTGTTCAACTGTTCGCGCGAGGGGTCTGACCCCGTTTGCGTTGTCGTCATTTCTCGGAAGCTTTGGCGCCGCGCCGGCCGAAGTCGGGCGCGGGCGTATCCTGGCCGGCCTCGATGATGCCGCGCCGCGTCGCGCGTGCCTCGGTGAACAGCCGGTGCAGCGTCTCGGCCTCGCCGTAGCGGATGGCGCGCTGCAGGGCCGTCAGGTCCTCGCTGAAGCGGCCCAGCATCTCCAGCACCGCCTCCTTGTTGTTGAGGAACACGTCGCGCCACATCACAGGATCGGAGGCGGCGATGCGCGTGAAGTCGCGGAAGCCGCCGGCGGAGAACTTGATCACCTCGCTGTCCGTCACCCGCTCCAGGTGGTGCGCGGTGTTGACGATGTTGTAGGCGATGAGGTGGGGCACATGGCTGGTGATCGCCAGCACCAGGTCGTGGTGGTCCGCATCCATGACCTCCACGTTGCTGCCGCAGGCCCGCCAGAACTGGGCGAGCTTCTCGACCGCCGCCCCGTCCGCGCCCACCGGCGGGGTGAGCACGCACCAGCGCCCGTCGAACAGCTCCGCGAAGCCCGACTCGGGGCCGGAGTGCTCCGTGCCGGCAATCGGATGACCGGGAATGAAGTGAACGCCCTTGGGGACAGAGGGACCCACGTCGCGCACCACCGCGCCCTTCACCGAGCCCACGTCGGTGAGGATGGCGCCACGGTCGAGCACCGGGGCCATCTCCTCGGCCAGCGCCGCATAGGCGCCGACCGGGGCGCACAGGATGACGAGGTCGGCCCCCTTCGCCGCCTCGGCGGCCGTCGCGTAGGCCGTATCGACGAGCCGCAGGCGCAGCGCCGTCTCGCGCGTCTTGGCCGTGCGGGCATGGCCGACGATGGCGCGGGCCAGCCCCGCCCGGCGCATGGCGTGGCTCAGCGAGGAGCCGATCAGCCCCAGGCCGATCAGGGCAACACGCTCGAACATCGGAGGGGACATGATGGTTCCTTATGCCCCCCCTGACGCACCCATGAACTCCGTCAGCGCCGCCACCACCTTGCGGTTGTCGTCCTCGGTGCCGATGGTGAGCCGCAGCGCATTGGGAATGCCGTAGGCACCGACCGGACGCAGGATGATGCCGCGCGCCTTCAGGAACGCATCGGCCGCCACCCAGCCCCTGGCCGCGGGGAAATGCATCAGCACGAAGTTGCCGGCGCTGGGCGTCACCGCGATGCCGATCCTCTCAAGCTCCGCCGTCATCCACGGCAGCCACTTCTCGTTGTGCACCACCGCGCGCTCCACGTGTGCCGCATCCTCCAGTGCCGCAACTCCCGCCGCGATCGCCGGCGCCGTCACGTTGAACGGCCCGCGCACACGGTTCAGCACGTCGGCTACCGCCGCCGGGCAGTAGGCCCACCCCAGCCGCAGCGCCGCCAGTCCGTAGATCTTGGAGAACGTGCGCAACATCACCACGTTGGCGCTGGTTGCGACCAGCTCCAGCCCCGCCT
Organism: Hyphomicrobiaceae bacterium; assembly: GCA_035573595.1. Classification (GTDB taxonomy): domain Bacteria; phylum Pseudomonadota; class Alphaproteobacteria; order Rhizobiales; family Hyphomicrobiaceae; genus AWTP1-13. The sequence continues at coordinate 417 of DATMZP010000309.1, read as the reverse complement.
CGTAGTCGTTGCGGCGCACGTACTCGCCATAGGCGGCGTCGAGCACCAGCAGCACGTGGCCGGGCAGCCCGTGGTGCAGGCGGCGCACCTCGTCGTGGGGGATATACGTGCCGGTCGGGTTGTTGGGGTTGGCGAGGAACACGATCCTGGTGCGTGGGCCGACGCGCGCCAGGAGAGCGTCCACGTCGGCGCGATAGTCTCGCTCCGGCGCCGCCACCGGGGTGGCGCCGCTCGCCAGCGTGAAGATCTTGAACATTGCGAACGCATGCGCGGTCGTCAGCACCTCGTCGCCGCGCTTGAGCGGCAACCCGTGGTAGACGAGTGCGAGTCCCGCGGTCGTGTTGCCCGTGAGCGCCACCTCGTCGCCCGAGCCGCCCAGGTAGTCCGCGATCTCGCGGCAGATCTTGAGCGTCAGGT
>DATMZP010000308.1:0-16340 GCA_035573595.1 Hyphomicrobiaceae bacterium | reverse complement strand
TATTCGTTGGGGTGGATGACGAGCGGGCCGGCAAGGTACTCGAGGCGGCCGGGAACACCTCCTTGGTGTGGATGCGCACCTTGTACCGATCGAGCTTCTCGACCTTGGCGATCCACTTGATGTTGGTCTGCTGGGTCGACTTGTTGGCCGGGTCCGAGGCGAAGTTGAGCGTGAAGGCCACGTCGTCGGCGTCGAAGTCCTCGCCGTTGTGGAACTTGACGCCCTTGCGCAGCTCAAGCTCCAGCGTCCTGTCGTCGATCCATTTCCAGGAGGTGGCGAGCTGCCCCTTGTACTCGTTGGTCGCAGGGTCGCGGTAGAGCAGGGTGTCCCAGACGTTGGCCCCGAGGATGACGCCGAGCCGGACGTTGTTGAAGTAGGGATCGACGTTCTCGATCACCTGGTCGTAGGCGAAGCGGACGGTGTTGTCGCGCTTGTCCGCGAGCGCCGGACCGGCCGCAAGAGCAGCGAACGCAACAGCCGCGGCCAAGAGACGTTTCGACATTGGATTCCCTTTCCGCGCGGCCATTAGGACGGATTTTTGCTCCACGCACCAACATTCAGCATGACCGTTGCGGCCGGCGTCAAGGGTCATCCGGCCACGCCGCGCCGCAATGCCTACTTCAGCGGCGTCCTGCCCCCTAATCCATCTGCGCTGCGATGTAGGGTGGGTTAGGCCCGAAGGGCCGTAACCCACCATGTCGGAGGCTGCCAACGGTGGGTTACGCCGCTTCGCGGCTAACCCACCCTACGGCTTGCTACGATTTCCGCGCTGGCGTGCCGCCCTCGCCGAGGTCCCAGTAGAGGCCTGCCATCACCTCGAGCGCGCTGCGCGTGAGGGGCACCAGGATGTGCTCGTCCGGCCAGTGCTGGGAGCAGGCGGCGTAGGAATGGGGAATCCAGACCGTCGGCAGCCCGAGGTCGTCGGTGAAGATATCGTTGCAGATGGAGCCACCCATGGAGGGCACGATGGCCGGCTTGACGTTGGAGGAGCGCTGCAGCGAGGCCTTTGCGAACTCAACCCAGGGGTGGTCGGGCTCGGTGCGGGTGGCCGTGAACTCTCCGTCGTTGGCGGCGGGCGGCGGCAGCACCTTGACGAGATGGTGGCCGTTGGCGCGGAGGTGGCGCTCGACGGCGGGAACGATGTCGCCAACCCTGGTGCCGGCGACGAAGCGCAGCTGACAGTTGGCGACCGCCTTGGGCGGGATGGCGTTGACCGGCCGGCCGGGCGTACCGCACCAATAGGTCAGGATATTGAACGTGTTGGCGGCGTAGACGCGCTCGGCCGGCCTCAGGTCCGGCTCGCCCCACCATTCGTCGACCGGGGGTCCCGTGTCGCCGCCGTCGATTTCGATGTCGGCCAGCGCCGCCTGCACGGCCGGCGACATGGGCGGCGCCTTCAGGTCCTCGATCAGCAGCTCGCCCCTGGGCCCGACGATGGAGGCGAGCGCGTGCGCCAGGATGAAGCCTGGGTTGGCGAGCAGGCCGCCCCAGTTGCCGGAGTGGTGGCCGCCCTCGCGCAGGTCCACCTCCAGGTCGAAGTTGCACGCACCCCGGCAGCCGAGAGAGAGCGTCGGCCGGTCCTGGCGGACGCGGGGGCCGTCGGAGGCGACCAGGAGGTCGGCGGCGAAGTCGGCCTTGTGCCGGCGCACCAGTGCCTTGAGGCCCTTGGAGCCGGCCTCCTCGCCCATCTCGATCATGAACTTGGCGTTGAACCCAAGCCGGCCGCCGCGCTCGTCCATGACCGCGCGGAGTGCCGCCATGTTGACGGTGTGCTGGCCCTTGTTGTCGGCGGTGCCGCGGCCATAGATGCGCTCGCCCTCGCGCGCGGTCACCCACGGCCCCTTGCCCTTGGTCCACTGGTCCTCCAGCCCGCGCACGACATCGCCATGGCCGTAGCCGAGAACGGTCGGCAGCGCCTCGTCCTCGATGCGCGTGGCCAGCAGCACCGGCCCCTGGCCCGCAACCGGGTTGTCGTAGATCTTCGATGCGAAGCCCATGGCGGCGAAGGCGGGCGTCATCTCCTCGTCGAGGTAGCGGCGGCACTCGGCGAGCGCCGCCGGATCGGGGAATTTCTGGCTCTCCGTCCTGATCGCCACGCGCCGGGTCAGCTCCAACTCGAACGCGCCGGAGTCGAGATACTCCCGCACCCGCCCGACGGCCCCCCCACGCGATCCTTCCGATGCCGGCTTGCTCATCGAGTCTCCCCGTCTCTGGCTCGTCTTTGCGAAGGCCGCATTCGACCCCGGCGCGACCGAAGTGGCAAGCGTGGCGGGAGCCACAGCGCTCGGGGCTCGCCAACCGATCCGCCCCTCTCCTCGGCCGACCGATTCCCTTGCAGCCGCGCCCGCGCTAAGCTGAAACAAGCCCGCAAGGCGAGGCGCGAGGACCGGGCGACGGGGATATCTGGCCGATGGAAGTGGTCATAGTCGGAGGCGGCATCGGCGGGCTGACGCTGGCCCTGATGCTCCAGGCGCGCGGCATCCGCTGCCAGGTCTACGAGGCCTCCCGGCGCTTCCGCGAGCTGGGCGTCGGCATCAACGTGCTCCCCCACGCCATCGCCGAGCTGGCCGAGCTCGGCCTGCTGCCGCGGCTCGACGAGGTGGCGATCCGCACCCGCGAGCTGATCTACGCCAATCGCTTCGGCCAGGAGATCTGGCGCGAGCCGCGCGGGGTTGACGCCGGCTACCAGGTGCCGCAGTTCTCCATCCACCGCGGCCGGCTGCAGCGCGTGCTCTACGAGGCAGTGCTCGACCGGCTCGGCCGCAAGGCGGTGCACGCGGGCCATGCGCTCACGTCGTTCTCGCAGACGGAAGGGGGCATCAAGGCCCGCTTCCGGAAAGGTGCCAAGGCCGAGCGGCTCACCACCGAGGGCGACATCCTGGTGGGTTGCGATGGCATCCACTCGACGATGCGACGCCGGCTCTACCCCGGCGAGGCCGGGCTCAAGTGGAACGGCGTGCTGATGTGGCGCGGCGCCACAGCGGCCAAGGGCTTCCTGGACGGGCGCACCATGATCGTGGGCGGCGGCTTCAACAACAAGCTCGTGCTCTATCCGATCGCGCCGGCAGAGCGCGGCCAACAGCTCATCAACTGGGTGGTGACCTACCGCATGGGCGACGGCTCCGACCCGCCGCCTCGGCGCGAGGACTGGAACCGGAAGGGCACGCTGGCCGAGCTGATGCCCCACGTGAAGCGGTTCGAGACGCCCCACGTCGATCTGGCCAGACTGGTGAAGGGTGCGCCGGGCTTTTACGAGTACCCCATGGCCGACCGCGATCCCTTGCCGCGCTGGACGCACGGCCGCGTGACGCTGCTCGGCGACGCGGCGCACCCCATGTACCCCGTGGGCTCGAACGGGGCGAGCCAGGCGATCCTCGACGCGCGCTGCCTGGCCGACGCCCTGGTGGCCGCCGAGCACCCGCGCGCGGCGCTGGCGGCCTACGAGGCGGAGCGGCTGCCCAAGACCGCGGAGATCGTCCGCAACAACCGCAAGGGCGGCCCCGAGGGCGTGATCGACGAGGTGGAGCGCCGCGCTCCCGACGGCTTCAAGAGCATCGACGACGTGCTGAGCCACGCCGAGCGCGAGGCCATCGTCAAGGGCTATGCCCAGCTGGCCGGCTTCGCGAAGGAGCAGGTGAACCGGGCCAAGCAGGCCAGCGCACGCCCGTCGCGCGCTTCCCGAAGCCGCCGGGACGCGTGAATTCCAGGACGATGAGGGAGAAGGGGTCAGACCCCTCGCCTCGATCGGTGGATTTCCGGCACCAGGTTCGGTGCGAGGGGTCTGACCCCTGCACCGTTGGCTGGCGCCCCTGCGCGCCAACCGAAGCCTACTTTGGAGGCGGCAGGAAGTTGATGTTGTGCAGGGCAGCGAGGCGCGTCACCTCCTCCGGATCCGGCACGTTGTGGATCTTCTTGAACAGGTCGAACAGCTTGCCGGTGGGCGACACCCAGAACAGGCACTTGATTGGCTGGTCGCTCTTGTTGAAGAGCCCATGCATGACCCTCATCGGCAGCCGGATGAGATCGCCCGCGGTAGCGGTCGCCTCCTTGCCGTCGAGGATCAGGTCGAACTTGCCCTCCAGCACGTAGATGAACTCGTCCTGGTCGGCGTGGATGTGCGGCGGCACGAAAGTGCCCGGCGGGAACAGCGCGTGCCAGGAGAAAGAGGACTCGCTCACCTGCTTGGGCACATACGTCTGTCCCAGGATGTTCCAGGCGATGTTGTCGATGCCCTTGCCCGCCTTGGTGACCCCCGCCTTCATCGCCTTCATGGAAATCGCTCCCCTGCATTCGGCCTGCTGCTCTACTCATAGACCGGCAATGTCCGCGTTCCAACCGTGGTGTCAGATCCTCTGGGTCTGACACCGCCACACAAGCCGGCGTCGGAGTCCATGGTGTCAGACCCAGAGGGTCTGAGACGAAACTCGGCCGCACCGAGCTACACCGACAAATACCGGTCCCACGCCACCGGGTCGGCTGCCAACGCATCAGAGGTGCCCTGCCACACCACGCGGCCCTTCTCCAGGATGAGGTGGCGGTCGCAGAGCTGCATGAGGGCGTCCACGGTCTTGTCGATTACCAGCATCGAGAGGCCGTCGCGCTTGAGCGCCGCGAGACGGTCCCAGATCTCCTCGCGGATCATGGGCGCGAGCCCCTCGGTGGCCTCGTCGAGCACGAGGAGCCTGGGGTTGGTCATGAGGGCGCGGCCGATGGCCAGCATCTGCTGCTCGCCGCCGGAGAGCTGGTCACCCCAGTGGCGCCGGCGGTCGGCCAGCCGCGGCAGGAAGGCGTAGACCTGCTCCAGCGTCCAACCCGGCCGCCCCTCGCGGGGCGCGGCGGTGGCGATCAGGTTCTCCTCCACCGTGAGGGTGGGGAAGATGTGCCGGCCCTCCGGAACGAGGCCGATGCCGGCCTGGGCGATGCGGAAAGGCGGCTCGCCAGCAATCGGGCGCCCGTCGAAGCGGATGTCGCCGGCAGTGAGGGGCAGGAGGCCCATGAGCGCCAGGACGGTGGTGGTCTTGCCCATGCCGTTGCGGCCCATGAGGCTCACCACCTCGCCTTTCCCGACGACAAGGTCGACGCCGAGCAGCACCTGCGCCTCGCCGTAGCCGGCCTGCAGGCCGGAGATGGTGAGCAGGGCGTCGCTCATGCCGCCTTCCCCAGATAGGCGGCCCGCACCTCGGGGTTGGCGCGCACCGCCCCCGGGCTGCCGGTGGCGATGATGCGGCCCTCCACCAGCACCGAGATGCGGTCGGCCAGCGCGAACACCGCCTGCATGTCGTGCTCCACCAGGACGAGAGTGTGGCGCCGCTTCAGGCCCTTGAGAGTCTCGATGAGCCCGCGCGTCTCCTCGGCTCCCACCCCGGCCATGGGCTCGTCGAGCAGGAGGAGCTTGGGCGCCTGGGCCAGCGCGATGGCCAGCTCCAGCCGGCGCTTCTCGCCGTGCGAGAGGGCGCCCGCCGGCATCTGCGCCCGCCGGCCCAGGCCGACCGTCGCCAGCGCTTGCATGGCCGGGGCGTTGAGCGCGGATTCGCCCGCCGCCGGCCGCCAGAACCTGAAGCTGGAGCCACAACGCGCCTGCACCGCCAGCGCCACGTTCTCCAGCGCGCTGAACCGCGGCAGGATTTGCGTGATCTGGAACGAGCGCGCGAGCCCCAGGGCGGCACGGGCGGGCATGGGGAGGCTTGTGATATCCCGCCCATCGAAGAGAATACGGCCGGCATCGGGGAGCGCGGCGCCGGAGACTTGGTTGATGAGCGTGGTCTTGCCGGCACCGTTGGGACCGATGACGGCGTGCGTCTCTCCGGCCGCAACGGCGAGATCGACGCCGTCGGTCACCCTGAGGGCGCCGTAGGCCTTCTGCAGCCGCTCCAGGATGAGGAGGGGGCGGCTCATCGTCGCTTCCAGCGTTGGGCGGCATCGGCGATGTTGCGCTCGGCGAGAAGTACGAGGGACACCAGCCGCCTTCCAAACGCCATCTTCCAGGGGTGCCAGCGCGCCTGGGCCTCGGCGACAGTGCCTTTCAGGAGGGAGAGAAGTCCATCGAGTTGCCGCCCCAAAGCGAGCGTGAGGCTCCGGCGTTGCTGGAACAGCCGCGCCAGACCTTCCTCGGTCATCACGCCCAGGTCCCCTCTCCACGCGGCGACGCGGACCCGCGCGCGGCCGAGCGCGCGCTTAACGATCGGCCAGACCAGATCGCGCTGGCACCGTGCCGCCTCCCCCGCCTGCTCCCATCGGGCGACAGCGGCGGCCGACCAGCCCGCCGCCCGCCGCCGGGCCGACGTTGCCAGCGCCTCGGCCAGCTCGCGCGGCCCCGGCCTGCGGCGACGCCACGCGGCCACCGCCTGCTCGATGCCGCCGGCCATCCCGCCCTTGGCGAAGAGCACCACCAGCACCAGGATCGGCCCCAGGATCGCCTTCCAATGCTCGGTGAACCCCGACAGGACCTCCTCCAGCAGCACATAGACGACCGCGCCGAGGACCGGGCCGTACATGGTGCCGGTTCCGCCCAGGAGCACGATCACGATCAGCTCGCCCGAGCGCTGCCAGTGCATGTAGGCCGGGCTCACGAACTCGGCGTGGTTGCCGAGCAGGAACCCGGCAGCGCCGCACATCGTCCCCGCGATGACGTAGGCCGCGAGCCGGAACGGATAGGGCGCGAAGCCGATGGCCTGCAGCCGCGTCTCGCTGCCCGTCAGCCCGCGCAGCACACGGCCGAAGCGCGAGGCGGCGAGGCGGCTCGTCAGCACGTAGGCCGCCGCGGCAGCACCCACGGTCGCATAGAAGAACACCGTCTCGTTCTTGAGCGCGTGGGTTCCGAGCATCAGCGTGCGCCCCGGCCAGCCGAGGCCGTCGTCGCCGCCGTAGGGCGCGAGCGAGGTGGCGACGAAGAAGCCCATCTGCCCGAACGCCAGGGTGATCATGATGAAGTAGACACCGCGGGTACGCACCGCGATGGCCCCGGTGAGGAGCGCAAAAACCGCGGAGGCGGCCAGCGCCGCCGGCAGGGCCACAGCGAGCGTGCCGAGGCCGTGGCTGGCGGCGATGCCGGCGCCGTAAGCGCCGATGCCGAGGAACGCCGCGTGCCCAAACGAGACCATGCCGCCGACACCGATCAGCAGCTCCAGGGAGATGGCGGCCAGAGCCAGGATCATCGCGCGTCCGCCGATGTGCAGCACATAGCCGCCGCCGAGGAGCGGTGCCAGCAGAGGCAGCAGAGCAATGGCGGCGAACAGGCCGGCGGCCATGCGCTGGTCGAACGTGAGGGCGCAGAGCCCGCGCGCCACGGCATCCAGGACAACGCGCAGTCGAGGGGGCATCAGGCACGTCCCCTGGCGGGGAACAGGCCGGCGGGCCGCACGGCCAGCACGCCGGCCATCAGCAGATAGATCGACATGGAGGCCAGCGCCGGCCCGATCGTGCGCGCGGTGCTGGGGTTCAGGAACAAGCGCAGCAGGTCGGTCGCGAACGAGCGGCCCAGTGTGTCGATCACGCCCACCAGCAGGGCGGCCACGAACGCGCCGCGGATGGAGCCGATGCCGCCGATCACGATCACCACGAAGGCGAGGATCAGGTTCTGGTCGCCCATGCCGGGCTCCACCGACAGGATCGGCGCCACCATGGCGCCGGCGAATCCCGCCAGCATGGCGCCGCAGCCGAACACGATGGTGAACAGCCGCTTGATATCGACGCCGAGCGCGGAGACCATCGGCGCATCGGTGGCGCCGGCCCGCACCAGCATGCCGGCCCTGGTGGAGGTGATGCCGAGATAGAGCGCCGCCGCCACGCCCAAGCCCGCGGCCATGATGGCGAAGCGGTAGACCGGATAGCGCAGCCCCTCCATCAGCGGGATCGACCCGGAGAGGATGGCGGGCACCGGCATGTTGAGCGGCGCCGCGCCCCAGACGATCTTCACCCCCTGGTTCAGAAACAGGATCACGCCGAAGGTCGCCAGCACCTGCTCCAGATGGTGGCGCTGATAAAGGTGCCGGAACACCAGCGCCTCCAGGACGAGCCCGCACAGGAGCGAGGCCGGCAAGGTGAGCGCCATGCTGGCGAGCACGCTGCCGGTGGCGCCGTAGAGCATCACGGCCAGGTAGGCGCCCAGCATGTACTGGACGCCGTGGGCGAGGTTGATGAAGTCCATCACCCCGAACACCAGGGTGAGCCCCGCCGCCACCAGGAACAGCAGTATCCCGAGCTGCAGACCGTTCAGAACCTGGACGATGAGCAGGGTGGTGGACATGGACGCTTACGGCAGTCGGGGGTCGGCAGTCGGGTGTCGGTGATCGGCGGACGCGGCTAACGACTGCCGACGCCCGACGCCCGACTGCCGTGGGGTCAGACCCGCAGGGTCTGACCCCTTTCTCACTTCAGCGGACACTCGGCGGCATGGGCGTCGGCGTAGTCCTGGAAGACCTTCTGCACCACCTCGGTCTGGAACTTGCCGTCGGCGCGCTTGGCCACCTTCACGAGGTAGAAATCCTGCACCGGAAAGCCGTTGGTGTTGAACCGGAATGCGCCCCGCACAGACTTGAAGTCGGCCTTCCTGATGGCTGCCCGCAGCGCGTCCTTGTCGGCGAGGTTGCCGCCCACCGCCTTCACCGCGCTGCCGATCAGCTGTGCCGCGTCGTAGGCCTGCATGGCGTAGCTGCCGGGCACATAGCCGAACTCCTTCTCGAAGTCGGCCACGAACCTCCTATTCTCGGGCGTATCGGTGTTGGGCGCCCAGGTCATGCCGGACAGGAAGCCTAGCGCCGCGTCCTGCTGGGCCGGCAGGGTCGATTCATCCACCGTGAACACCGACAGGAACGGGAGCTTCTCCAGCCCCGCCTGGCGGTACTGCTTGACGAGGTTGACGCCCATCCCGCCGGGCATGAACACGAAGAACGCATCGGGCTTGGCGGCGGCGATACGCGCCAGCTCGGCGGAGAAATCGAGCTGGCCGAGCGGGGTATACACCTCGTCGGCCACCTCGCCTTTGAAGTGCTTCTTGAAGCCGCCGATCATGTCCTTGCCGGCCTGGTAGTTGGGCGCCAGCAGGAAGGCCTTCTTGTACCCCTTGTCCTGGGCGTACTTGCCGAGCACCTCGGGCGGCTGGTCGTTCTGATAGGAGGTCACGAAGAAATACGGGCTGCAGCCCTTGCCGGCGAGCGGCGACGGGCCGGCGTTGGGGCTGATCAGGAACACCTTGGCGTCGGTGATCGGCCGGTGGATCGCCATCAGGATATTGGAGAACACCGGGCCGACGACGAAATCCACCTTGTCGCGCTCGATCAGCTGCTTGGCCTTGCCGACCGCCACGTCGGGCTTTAACTCGTCGTCCTGCACGGTGACAGTGGTGGCGAGGCCGCCCAGCTTGCCGCCGGCGTGCTTGACCCCCAGCATGAAGCCGTCGCGCAGCTGCCCGCCGAGCACCGCCTGTGGGCCGGACAGCACTGCCATGATACCGATCTTCAGCTCCTGCGCCTGCGCCGGGGCGGTCCAGCCCAGCGCCATGACCGCTCCCATCGCCGCGCCGCAGATCGAGGCGCGCCACCTAGCCCCTGACATGTTCAGACCCCCGGTCGTGTTGTCCCTTCGCTCGATCCGTGCGGTGCGGATGTTGCCCCGCCGATCCATCCGGCGACTTTAGGGAAGCCGTCAAATAGGGCAATAGGGGAATAAGGCAGTAAGGCAGTAAGGCAGTAAGTAGGGAACGCACTGCCCTACTGCCCTACTGCCTTACCGCCCTTCTCACGCAGCAGCGACTTTTTCAGCATCACGTGGATGCCCTTGGAGCCGTTCACGGTCTGGGTGACGTGCAGGTCGGCGGCCAGGCTGCAGAGGGTGTAGGCGTCCTCCCGCGACAGGTTGGTGCGCTCGCAGATCAGCCGGATCATGTCGCGCAGCGCCATCACCGCGCACTGGTCGAGGTCGGGGTCCATGCCCATGGTGATGTAGTGCTCCGGCGTCTCGGCGCGCGGGTAGGTGAAGCTGAGGTCGTCGCGAACGATCAGCTCGAAGGTGCCCTGCAGCGCCGTCTCGATGGCGGTGATGCACACCTCGCCGTCGCCCTGCGCCCCGTGGCCGTCGCCGCACGAGAACATGGCGCCCTCGACGAAGACCGGCAGGAACAGCGTAGCCCCGGCCACCAGCTCCTTGTTGTCGAGGTTGCCGCCGTGGGCGCGCGGCACGATCGACGTGATGCGGCCCCACGCCTTCGGCGGTGCCACGCCCATGATGCCGAAGAACGGCGCCAGGGGCAGCTCCAGGCCCCAGGGCATGCGGCCGACGTTGCGCTCGGCGTCGAGCGGGATGTGGATCAGGCGCGTCTCGTGGAAGTCGTCCTGCAGCGTACCGGCGAGCGGCCGGATGAGATTGTAACCCCAGTCCTGGCGCAGCTTCACGTCGATGATCCGCACCTCCAGCACCTGTCCGGGCTTCGCGCCCGTGACGGCAACGGGGCCGGTGAGGATGTGCGAGCCGCCCTCGAAGCGCTCGGCGCCGGCGTGCACCTCGGCCAGCTCCGACGGCACGTGGAAGCCGGATTTGGGGATGAAATCCGGGGCGCCGCTGAGCGTGTCGATGGTGACGCGGTCGCCGGAGTCGATGGTCAGCACCGGCTTGCGCCTGGCATCGAAGAAGCCCCAATGGCACGTCTCTTTATTGGCCGTCAGTTGGTGGTGCATGGCTCGCTTTCCTCAGACCGCAATCGGCAGCTCCAGCGACGGCCGCTCGGCAATCCAGCCCGCGGCCGCCTCGCAGGCCGCCGATGCGAAGCGCGGCGTCGTCTTCATGATCTTCCAGAGCCCCAATCTTCCAGAAGCCCATGACGGCGCTGGATCCAGTCTATACCATCGCACGACCTGGGCGTGGTCGCCCAGGTCGCCGCCAAGACAGCTGTGATGTGCGCTGCTTCAAGGCGGGAGGTCTCGACCGCAACGATCGGCCGGTCCACAGTGCCTGAGCCACGCCCCGCAGGAGGACGCTGAATGCATGCCCTGAGCATCCCGAAATGGGCCGTCGAGCGCGTCGTGGAGCGTCACGGTACCGCCCACCCCTACGCCGACCTCGATCCTGCCCGCACGGCGCTCGTCGTGGTCGATATGCAGAACGGGTTCATGGTGGAGGGCGTTGCGCACGCCTTGTGCCGTACAGCGGTGGAGATCGTGCCCAACGTCAACCGGCTCGCCGCAGCCGTCCGCCGCGCCGGCGGCAGGGTGGTCTGGATCAGGAACACCTACGACCCGACCTGGCTCACCATGCAGGCCAACGTCCGCGCCGAGAAGGTGGCCAAGCGCATCGAGTCCATGACCGAGGGCTCCGTGGGCCACCAGCTCTACCCGGAGCTGGACATCAAGCCGGGCGACACGATCGTACAGAAATACCGCTTCAGCGCGTTCCTGCCCGAGTCGTCCGATCTCGCGGTGCGCCTGCGCGCCGGCGGCTACGACACCGTGCTCATAGCCGGGACGGTGACCAACGTCTGCTGCGAGTCCTCCGCCCGCGACGCCATGATGATGAGCTTCAAGACCGTCATGGTGAGCGACGCCAACGCCGCCAACAGCGACGAGGAGCACAACGCCTCGCTGGTCAATTTCTATGTCACGTTCGGCGACGTGATGGATACGGCCTACCTGATCGAGCGGCTGGAGGCCAACGCCGCCGCGCGCATCGCCGCGGAATAGCCCATTGCGGCGCGGTTTACCGGAGCCTGAAGCGCGGATCGACCGGCAGCAGGCGGGCGTCGTGCAAAGACCCCCCAGGAGGAGAGGAGCCCGCACCTGTGACCATCGCCACCTTCACCCCGGGCAGCTACCGCTTCATCCCGGCTGTCTTCCAGTACTCGGCCGGGGTCGTAGCCGAGCCTGGGTTCCAGATCGAGCGGGTGGCGTTCCGGGAACCGCAACCACTGGCGGTGGGCTTCGAGCGCGTCGAGGCCCTGATTGCGGCGCGCCAGAGACCGATCACCGCCTTCTGCGCGTGCGAGCTGCGCTCGCCCCTGCCCTTCACCGACGACGGCTTCCGCGCCTTCAACGAGCACTACGTCAGGACGCTCGCCAGGTGGGGCATCTACGACGGCACCACCAACCCCGTCGCCCGCAGCAATGTCTGTCCCGAGCTGGCTCAGCCGCCCGAGCCATGCCTCCACGCCTTCTGCTTCACGGTGCCGTCGCAGCGGTCTGCGCCGACCTTCGTCGTCTCCGGCAGCGGTGAAGCCCGCGAGGGCGGTGCCCTCTACCACGAGCGCACGATCCGCCATGGCGAGACCAGCCCCGAGGCGATGCGCGAGAAGGCCGTCTTCGTGCTGGGCGAGATGGAGCGGCGGCTCGGCCTCCTCGGCCGCAGCTGGAGCGACACCACGGCGACCCAGGTCTACACGGTGCACGATCTTTACCCGTTCTTCGCTGACGAGATCGTTCGCCGCGGCGCCGCCCGCGCCGGGCTCACATGGCACCTGTGCCGCCCGCCCGTGCGCGGCCTGGAGTACGAGATGGACTGCCGGGGCGTAGCGGCCGAGCATTTCGCCGAATAGCGCATGATCGGAGCGGGTTCCGGTTGACACGGGACGCTGCGTGTTCGCACACTCCCGCAAAAGACATAACCAACGGCGTTCCGCTCGAGGGGAGGATACACATGAGGCGTTTCGGGCTCGCCCGCGCGGCGGCATTTGTCGCGGGCCTGTTGCTGTGCGCGACATCGGCCGCCGCCGACATCAAGGTCGGCGTGATCTACGACCACACCGGCGCGTTCGCCGCCGGCGGCTCGAAGGCCGCTGCCATCGGCAACAAGATCGCCATCGACATGATCAACGAGAAGGGCGGCGTCGAGGGCCACAAGATCGTCGCTATCGAGGCCGACGCCCAGTCCAAGACCGACGTAGCCATCAACGAGGCCGAGCGCCTGCTCAACGACGTCAAAGTGGACCTTCTGATGGGCGTCTTCTCCAGTGCCCATTGCGTGCCGATGGCGGCGCGCGTGGACGCCGCCAAGAAGTTCATGTGGGCCAACGTGTGCGTCGCCTCCGCGGTCTTCAAGGACAAGAACCTGCAGTACGTGTTCCGCCCGCAGGTGCATTCCGACCAGTTCGGCGAGGCCTCCTGCACCTTCGTCGCCGAGAATGCGCAGACCAGGCTCAAGAAGGACGTGAAGGCCGTCAAAGTCGCCATCATCCACGAGGACGGCCCCTACGGCGTCGGCGTTGCCATGGGTAACGAGCTCAAGTGCAAGGAGCTGGGCATGCAGATCGCCCTCAAGGAGGGCTATGCCGCCACCTCGCCTGATCTGTCGGCGCTGGTCACCAAGCTGCGGCGCGCCCAGCCGGACGTGATCCTCCACACCGGCTACAACCCCGACATCACCCTGTTCCTGCGCCAGTCCAAGGAGGCGGGCCTCAAGTGGGCCGCGCTCATCGGCCACGGCGCGGGCTACGGCCAGATCGACAAGCTGATCGAGACATTCAAGGACGACGCGGACCTCATCTACAACGTCGATCCGGTGGCGGCGCAGCTGCTCGATCCCAAGACCCTGGCGCCGGGCTTGGGCGATATCACGGCCGAGATGGTGAAGCGATACAAGGCCGAGACCAAGGCCAACGAGGTGCCGACGCACGTTTCCATGGGCTTCAACCAGGCCTGGATCTTCTTCACCGACGTGCTGCCGCGCGCCATCAAGAAATACGGCGGCTTCGATCCGGAGGCCCTGCGCAAGGCGGCGGCGGAGACCGACATTCCCGATGGCGGCACCATCCAGGGCTACGGCGTGAAGTTCAACCCGCCGGGCCACCAGATGGCGGGCCAGAACGCGCGCTCCTCGCCGGTAGTGATGCAATTCGTCAAGGGCCAGACCAAGGTGGTGTGGCCCACCGCGATCCGCACCGCCGATCCGGTGCTGCCCCTGCCCGCCGGCCACGCCTACGCGCGGTGATGGACCGGGGTCAGACCTCGGAACGGGGTCAGACCCTCGCCTCCAGCGTTCGAGTGAAGAACGAAATGTCGTCGCGAGGGGTCTGACCCCGTAGCCGCATGCCCCTCCTCACCGTCTCAGGCCTGACCAAGACGTTCAACGGCTTCACTGCCGTCTCCAACGTCTCCTTCCACGTCGAGGACGGCGAGATCCTGGGCCTCATCGGCCCCAACGGCTCGGGCAAGAGCACCACCTTCAACTGCATCGCCGGCATGCTCCCGCCGAGCGCCGGCTCGGTGCGCTTCAAGGACGGAGAGATCGCCGGCCTGCCCCCCAACCGGATCTGCCACAAGGGCATCGGCCGCACCTATCAGATCCCCCGGCCGTTCCACAATCTGACGCTGCTCGAGAACGTCGCCCTGTCGGCCTGGTTCGGCCAGAACGGCAAGACCGACCGCGCGACCTGCTGGCGCCAGGCCGAGGAGGCGCTGGGCCTGGTGGGCCTGCCGGCCGACCCCGCCACGACCACTGATGGCCTCGGTGCCGCCGCGCTCAAGAAGCTGGAGCTGGCCCGGGCGCTGGCCACCCAGCCCACCCTGCTGCTGGCCGACGAGAGCCTCAACGGCCTCGACCACCGCGAGATGGAGCTGGCGGCCGACATGCTGCAGCGCATTCGCAAGGACAAGGGCATCACCATCGTCTGGGTGGAGCACATCATGGGTGTGCTGATGCGGGTGGTGGACCGCGTGGTCGTGCTCGACCACGGCGAGAAGATCTTCGACGGCGCCCCCCAGGCGGCCCAGTCGGACAAGCGCGTGGTCGAGGTCTATCTCGGCGCGGACGCGGGGGCCTGAATGCTTCAGCTCGACGCCATCGATGCGGGCTACGGCGGCTTCCAGGCCCTCTTCGGCGTGTCCATGCGCGTCGACGCCGGCGAGGCGGTGGCCGTGATCGGCGCCAACGGCGCCGGCAAGACCACGCTGCTCCGAGCCATCTCCGGCCTGATCCGGTCCACCGCGGGCAGCATGGTGATGGAGGGGCAGAACCTCGTGCGGATGCCGGCACACCGGATCATCGAGACCGGCATTGCCCACGTTCCGGAGAGCCGGCGGCTGTTTCCGCGCCTCACGGTGCGCGACAACCTGCGCATGGGCGCCTTCACGCCGGCGGCCCGGGCCGGCTTCGCCCGGCAACTCGATTACGTATACACGCTCTTCCCGCGCCTCCAGGAGCGGCAGGGCCAGCTCGCCGGCACCCTCTCGGGCGGCGAGCAGCAGATGTGCGCCATCGCCCGCGCCCTCATGAGCCGGCCGAAGCTGGTGCTGCTGGACGAACCCTCCATGGGCCTCGCGCCGGTCATCGTGGCGCAGGTGTTCGACCTGGTGCGCCGCATCCGCAGCGAGGGCTACACGGTGCTGATCGTGGAGCAGAACGTGCGCCAGGTGCTGAAGGTCGCCGACCGCGCCTACCTGCTGGAAGCCGGCCGCATCAAGGCCGCCGGCCCCTCCGCCGATCTTGCCGCCAGCGACGACATCCGCAAGGCATACATGGGGATCTGATGGGAGCGGGGTCAGACCCCTCGCGTCTGGCGGCAGGGGAAGAAACGTAACGTGGAGGCGAGGGGTCTGACCCCGTTTGTGCGATGGACTGCCAGCTCGACATCTTCTTCCTGGAGGCGATCCTCAACGGCCTGCTGCTCGCCGGCCTGCTGGCGCTCCTGGCGCTTGGCCTCAACCTCGTCTTCGGCGTCATCGACGTGGTGTGGATCTGCTACGCCGAGGTCGTCATGGTCGGCATGTACGGCATCAACCACGCCTACAAGGCCGGCGCGCCGTTCCTGCTCGCGGCGCTGATCGGCATCGTGCTGGTCGCGATCGCCGGAGCGGTGCTGCACCTGCTCGTCATCCGGCCGGTGCTCGACACACCGCCCATCAACCAGCTCCTGGTCACGGGCGGCGTCCTGTTCTTCCTGCAGGCGGCCGCCACCATGGGCTTCGGCATCGACTTCCGCAACCTCGGCATCCGTCTCGGCTCGGTCAGCTTCTTCGACATGAATTTCGCCATGGCGCGCATTATCACCTTCGGGGTGGCGCTCGCCGCCATGCTGGCTCTGTGGCTCTTCCTCAGGCGTACCTATCTCGGCACCGCCATCCGCGCCATCGCGCAAGATCGCCAGATCATGCCGCTGATGGGCGTGGACAGCCGCAGGCTCTACCTCGTCACCTCGGCCATCGGCGGTGCGCTCGCCGGCCTCGCCGCCGCGCTGATGGTGCTGCAGTACGACATCTACCCGCAGATCGGCCTGCAGTTCGGCCCGTTGATCTTCATGATCTGCGTTCTGGGCGGGCTCGGCAACATGATCGGCGGCTTCGTTGCCGCCTTCATCATCAGCCAGTTCATCGCCGTCGGCTCGAGCTGCTTCCACACCGAATGGGGCTACGCCGTCGCCTTCC